>JAYRHO010000422.1:0-3111 GCA_041907245.1 Saccharospirillaceae bacterium | reverse complement strand
GGCATCTTTGCCGACGGCGTGGCTGTCGCACAAATTGGCAAAAACACTTGGGAGCTGTGCAAGGACTATGTCGATGAAGTCATCACTTGCACCCCAGATGAAATCTGTGCTGCCATCAAAGATATTTACGACGACATGCGCGCCATCAGTGAGCCTGCGGGGGCGCTGGGCTTGGCGGGGGTAAAAAAATACATCGAGCGCGAAGGCGTGCAAGGCCAGAACTTGGTCGCCATTTTAAGCGGTGCCAACGTCAACTTTGACCGTCTGCGCTACATCTCCGAGGTCGCCGAAATCGGCGAGGGCCGCGAAGTGATTTTGGCCGTTACCCTACCCGAGCAGCCTGGCAGCTTTGCGCGTTTTTGCAGCCTGATCGGCAAACGCCCCATCACCGAGTTCAACTACCGCTACAGCGATGCCAGCAGCGCGCAAATCTATGTCGGTATCAAAGTCAGTGGCGAGCCAGGCGCGCGCCAAGCGCTGCTCGATGAACTCAAAGCCGAGCAGTACCCCGTGCTCGATATTACCGACGACGAACTGGCCAAATACCATATCCGCCATATGGTGGGTGGCCACACGCCCGCCAGTGTCAATGACGAGCGCGTTTATCGCTTTGAATTTCCAGAGCGCCCAGGCGCTTTGCTGAACTTTCTACGCAAGCTCGGCAAGCAGTTCAACATTTCGCTGTTCCACTACCGTAACCACGGCGCGGCTTTTGGCCGAGTGCTGGTTGGGCTGCAAGTGGCCGAAGACAAGCAAGAACAGCTGCAAAATACCCTGCAAGAAGTCGGCTACGCCTACGTTGATGAAACCAACAACATGGCCTACCAGCTCTTTTTACGCTAAAAACAGGGCTAGGGATGGCCAACATGCACCTTGCAATTTATGGGTATTTACGCAAACTAGCTCAAAATAAAAAGCGAGTTTTCGTTATGTTATACGCTCTTCGTGCTGCTTATTTACTGTGCCATTTTATGGCGGTCTGCGTTTTTGCTTTGGGTTACTGTTTGATAAAACCGCGCCATCGCAACGCCACCACTAAACTCGCCAGCATGATGTCTTGGGCTTTGCCTTGGCTTGGCATCCAGTTTCAAGCCAAAAATCCTCTGCCCCTTGGCCAAGACCAGCAAGCGGTGTTTGTGGTCAACCACCAAGATACGCTGGATATTTTTATCTGCACCGCCATGCTGCCGCCCAACATCGCCATTTTGGGCAAAAATCAGCTGAAATACGTTCCTATTTTTGGCCTGTCGTTTTGGCTGGCGGGCAATATTTTTATCGACCGCTACAACAAAGCCAAAGCCTGGGACACCATGGCTTCGGTCGCGCGCAAAGTAAAACGCCGTCGTTGCTCCTTGTATATGTTTCCCGAAGGTACGCGCAGCCAAGGCAAGGGCTTGCTGCCATTTAAATCGGGGGCTTTTGCCCTTGCCGTGCAATCTGGGCTGCCCATCGTTCCTATTGTTTTTAGCAGCACCCATAAAAACGTCGATTTAAACAAACTACGCGCAGGCGTAGTGTTGGCCGAGCATTTAGACCCCATTGCCACCCATGGGCTGGGTGAAGCCGATATCAAACCCTTGATGGAGTTAACCCGCCAGCGCATGCAAGCGGCGCAAACACGCCTCGATCAAGAAGCCAGCCTGCTTGCGCAATCCCAAGCGCACAAATACAGCCTCAGCGAACAAATCCATCGTTATCTAAAAAGCCGCTAAACTCTAAGCCATAACGATGAGGTATCGCTTATGGCCACTCGCACCCTCCCCCTGTTACTGCTTTGTCTCGGCTTGTTTAATAGCCCTGCGCAAGCGCAATGTTTGGTTTTAAACGCCAGCAGCAACGCCGAATACCCGCCCTATTTATGGCGCGCCAGCGCAGCAGACTCCCAGCTACAGGGCGCATTGGCCTTGATGCTCAACCGCATCGGCAAAAGCGCCAACATCAAAATCGACAGCATTTATGCAGGCCCCTGGGCTAGGGTGCAGAAATCCGTCGAGCAGGGGCAGCTCGATGCCTTTGCCGGCGCATTCCTAACCCAAGAGCGCCTTAACTACGCCGATTATTTGCAGCCACCTTTATTGCAAACCACCAGCAAAGTGTGGGTGCACAAAGAACGTCCTTTTGCCCTCAATAACCTAGGCGATTTAAAAGGCCGCACAGGGGTGACTGTTATCAACAACAGCTTTGGCCAAACCTTTGATGATTTCGCCAAAACCGAGCTCAAAATACAGCAGGTTGGCAGCGTACAGCAGGCACTAAAAATGCTCGAAAGTAAGCGTGTCGATTATTTTATTTACGAAGAGCAGCCAGGCTTGGCCTACATAGATCAATTTCAAACTAAAAACTTAGTGCTATTGCCTTACGTCATCAGCAGCGAACCGCTGTATTTAGCGCTGTCCAAACGCTCACCCTGCAATACCGAGGCACTGAAGCAGCAGTTAAGCCAAGCCCTGCAACAGGCCGCGCAAAATCATTGGGCCGAGCACAGCCTTGAAGCCGCACGCATGCTGTGGCGACAAAATCCTGCTAATACGCCACACGGCCGCGACTGAATTGCTCACGCGCCTGCTGTTTTTTACGGTCACTCTTGCGTAATAACACATAAAACGCGCCCGTACCGCCGTGTTGCGGCTGCGCCGTATGAAAAGCCTGTACGGTTTCATTTTCCTCAAGCCAATACACCAAGTGGCTTTTTAGTACCGCAGGGTTGTCCAAACTGCGATCCCCTTTGCCAGGCATAATCAACACAGTACGAATATCGTGCTCTAGGCAATCGCGCAGAAAGTTTTGTACTTCGCGTTCGGCCTGCTCCACCCGCATCTGATGCAAATCCAACCGCGCTTCAATTTCATAACGTCCTAGGCGTAGCTTGCGATAGACGCCATCCTGAATGCCTGGGCGCTTAAAACCCACCGCATCCTGCGCTTCTACTTTTTTTATCTCGACAAGGCCAAGCGTAAAAGCGGTGGTCGTTTGCTCGGTTTGAGCCGCCAAGCGCCGAATTGCCGCTGTTGCTTTATCGAGGCTGCCTTTACGCAGCTCAACTTTTTCAGTGTGCTTGAGCGGTGCCACGTCCTGCATTTCAGCAGCAAAAGCGGAGTCTGAATTTAAGGG
>JAYRHO010000421.1:0-4095 GCA_041907245.1 Saccharospirillaceae bacterium | reverse complement strand
TTATTTTGCTCATGCAAAGCTTGCAGTTCATTTTGTTTCGCCTGTAGCGCACGTTCGCGTGCAGCCAAACCAAACACCAATTCACTGTCGTCCATATCGCAGCGATATACCGCATAGGCACCCGAGCCTAAACCATCCTGAGTTAAGCCACGACGCGTTAAACGCAGAGCTTGGGCATCGACAACCTGTTCGACATTCCCGTAGCTGGCCTGCAAATACGCACGCGCCACCGCATGATCAAATTGCATTAAATTTAAAATAGAATTAGCGGGCAAAGACAAGCGCGCGGCATCTTGTTTGGCTTTTTCACCTTGAATAACCCGAGCTTTACTGCCACCTGGAATAGCACGCAAAATTTGTGCTGCCTGAGCTTCGTAAGCACTTTCTACGATGATGCCAAAACGCGCACCGCCGATATAACCTTCAATGGCATTTTGCCACGCGCTTTCCGTCACCTCGACATAGTCTGCCAGCACGCGCGGATCGGCTTGTGGGCATTCGCGTTTAATAACTTCCAGAGCTTGGCGCACAAAACTAGGGTAATTTAATTGTCTTGCTTCAAGGCTGGCGATATCCGCTTGCTTTTGGCTAATACGTTGCTGAACTTGTTGCCATTTTTGTTCGCGACGATCGGCTAGCTTCGCTACCTGATCGCGCAAAGAAAAGCCGCTGCTTTCCAGCTCGGGCAATAAAAAGCGTTCACGCCATTGATTAACGAGATTTTGTTGGTGGCGCGCTTCATCCAAATGCTCTTCCAAGGGCGATAAATCTATCCAATCTTTGCCTAATAATTTGCGCAAATCGACAGCATTTTGATCTTTAATAGCCAACACTTCTTTAGCCAGCTCTTGCACTTTTCGCTGCCCAAGGCTAGGTATTTCTGCAGCGATGGCGGTTTTTTGTAAAGCGCTGTACAGCAATTCTGTTGCACGCAAAGTGGCTTGCAACATTTGCTCTTGTTCAAGCAAAGGCACACTGAGCTCGTGCAATGATTTTTTACCTTCATTGAGCATCTGCTGCGCGGCATCTTTATTTTGCAACGCATGCACGCCAAGACGCTGAGCTTCCATGCCAATAAGTTGTTCGCGTGTTTGCTTGCGTCTGTCTTGCGCCACTTGTCGCGCTTGCTCTGTGGTTTGTAATTGTTTACGAATGCTCTGTTGTTTTTCTTTTGCCGCTAAATACGCACGCTGATCCTGTAAAAATCGGCTTTTTGCCGCCGTAAATTCCAAGGTGTTGTAATCAATCCAACGCTCAATGTACTTGCTGGCGGAGTTTTTCGCGCCACTTAAAATAGCAATGCTTTGCGCAAGAAGATTGGCCTGAGCGTCCATGGCATGAATGGTTTTCATTAAATCCGAGACGCTGCGAATGGCATCGCCTAAATCTTTTTCTTCTAAAATTTCATTGGCGACAAAGCCATTAATGCTTTTAACGGGCTTATAGGCCATAAAGCGTGCGAAGGTGCGAGCCGCGTTTAATGCTTCGCGTTCGGTAACGGCATCATTGCGGCCACGCAGCGCACCGTACAAGCGACGCAAGTATTGTTTTTTGGTGTCGTATTTTTCGATGGCTTGCGGGTCGAGTCGCTTGCGCAAATGCGCAGGCAGCTTTTGCAGCTCGATCACTTGACGGCCAAGATCACTGTCTTGTAAAAAATCCGACAACGTGAGAGCTTCGTTAACAATATAAAATTGTAAATCATTTTGTCGTGCAACGGCTTGCCCGCCCGCACGATCAATGCTAGCGCTGACACCAATTACCGCAGTAAAAGCTTCACCACTTTCACCTTGCGTAGGATGAAATACCGCTGCCAAATAACCAATAGCGCCATGAGGGCGCGCATAGCTGCCATCGTCGCAACCCAATACATAAGACGCCAGAGTACGCACATTTTTTCCTCGCCCACGCTGCGTTGCTTCGTCTTGACCGGGATTATAATGAAAAAGCGTATCGTGCGCGGCGGTCATAATGGTTTGAATGGCGTCGGCTGCGGTGGTTTTTCCCGAACCATTACCGCCTGACAATAAATTGATAGGGCCAAATTCAAACTCGGTGGCGGGGATATTACCCCAATTGACATAAATAAATTTCTTTAAAAACATAACAATTTTTACTCAGTTTGAAATAGGCTAGGCCCTTGAGCCACGGAAGTAGAAACAACAGGGGCATCTGCTTCAGACATCTCGTCACTGGCAGCGGCATCCACAGTGGTTGGCTCCGAGGTCATTAATTCTGCCAGTACATCATCGCTGACATAGGACATAATCATCGGGCGAATTTTTAACAGGCTATCGCCCTCTAAAAAAGCCTCATCGTTATGAATTTGAATTAAGCGTAATTGCCGCAAGCGACGAAACAGCGCTTTGCGCTCCGTACTAAGCTCAGGCAAAGAACGTTTTAATAAATTTTTTAAGGCAATATTGAGCGTTTCAAATGACAATAACACCGCGCCCTGCTCATCCACCGCTCCCTCGCGCAAGGCTTTGTCGTATTGCACGCGCAAAATTAAAATCAGTGCCACTTCTTGCTGAGTTAAACGACTGCGAAACGCAGGATTAGGATTGTCTTCTTCATCCATGCCTGGCACTTGCGCACCCGGTGGAAATAAACGCACATACTGAAAGCGCGCATCGTGCAAAATGCGAATACCCAGCACAGAAAGATACTCGTCGGTTTGCTCTTGCAAACGCACATAGCGGTCATAAAGCTGCTGTTCTATTTGGCTTTCATCACGACAAATCACCCCGTAATCCAGCAAACGTACCAACAGTTCAGAAAAATCGCGCAGTGCCAAACCCTGCTCTTCTACGGCTTTTTCAATAGTATCTAGCATCAGGATTCTTTCTCTACTAGCTCAAAAATAAAATGATCTTTTTTCGTGAAATACGCTGAGCTGGCGTGTGTTGCGCTTTCGTCGTAGCTCACTTTCACAAAAAACTCACTGGATAAACTGTCGCTTGAGCCCAGGCCGATGGCATTGGCGACGGCCAGAAAATCTTGGGCATTCTCAATGGGCAAATCTTGGCTTGATAATTTTTTTCCGATGACCAAATGACGTTTTAAATATTGGCGTAACGCTTGTTGATTAATTAAAAAAGCCTGATCCAAAATCTGTTGCACATAGATTTCACGTCTGGCGTCTATATCTACCTCTTCCTTGCCTTCATCCAAAGCGGAAGCCGCAAAGGATTTTTGTTTAGGCGGAGCCAGGCGCACTTGTGCAGGGTCGATAAGCTCCAGCTTAACACCAGCCATATGTTGTGCGGCGCGCGAGAGTAATACCTCTTGCTGCATACTGCTTTGTGCGACCAAATGCTTGCACACACTCAGCACGTCGTTGTGCTGTGCGCTAGCAAGGTAACTCATTTGTCGCATAATAATATCGGCGCGCTTGGTAAAACTTTGCAGAGCCTTGCGCAGTGCAGGCAGCATAATTTCCGAAGCATTACGCAGCCGTTGCTCGATACCTGCCAAAATAAACCACAGTAAAGATTCATCAGGGCGAGCAAGATCGGGCAACAATTCGCGCAAACGTCGCTCGGCCTGTGCTTTAAAGGCTTTATCGCGCTTGCGAATTTTTTGAATTAAATCACCGATGTAATCTCGGTGTTTTTCGACGTTATCCGCAGACAATCGCACGGAAAGGTCGGGCTGAAAGCGGTTTTCCATAAAATCAAAAAAAGCTTCACTGGCGTGTTGCACCAAAAGCTGATCTTCCATTTCACGCACCAAGTCGCGCTTGCGCTCTTCGAGCTCGGCAATAATATCGGTGAAGTCACTGATGATGCGTTCGGAATAATCGTAAGCGTCGAGCAGATCATAAAGATCCCCACGCTCTAAAAATGCTTCTAAGGCATTGCGCGTGTTACGCGTATTGCGATGGCGAGTATGAGCCAGGCTTTTGCTTTGCGCAGCAAAAGGTTCCGTAAACAGACGACCGTAACGGCTGAATGAAAAGGTACTGTGCATGCTGACGGTGTCGAGCTGCTTTTCCAGCCAGCCATGCTCAAGCAGCTGATTTAAAACCCAGCCTGCTTGTTCGCGGCTGTTTTTAAAACGACTTTCGCCGTCTTCGTCATCGCTGGCTAAGAG
>JAYRHO010000420.1:0-5844 GCA_041907245.1 Saccharospirillaceae bacterium | reverse complement strand
AGTGCAGCAAGTATTGGATGCCATTAATTTACTGCGCCCTGCACATTTTTCTGAAAAAATGCAAGCCATGCTGGATGTGCAATACCGCATGCGCCAAGCGGAACAAACGCTAAAAGGATTGGACACTAGCAGCTTTGCACCCTTAGAGCAGGAGTTTAAAGCACTCAAAGAAAAATCCGATGAAATTGATGCACAAATTAAGGAACTCGATGGCGAGCTAGGACGTTTACAACAACAGCTTACCGACAGTGAAAAACTGTGCAAAGAATACAGTGACAAACAAGAGATCACTGCGGAAGTTGCCGAGCAAAAAGAGCAAGCCTTGCGTTTTATTTTAAGCCTGTGGCCAGATTTTAATCTCGATGCTTGTTTAACCAATGCCGAGCAAGAAGCGCAAAGCAGCCCCGCTGAGGTGATTGAAAATCGTCGTAAAGCCATCAGCCAAGAACTGAACGCCAATGCCTATGAAATCGAGCGTGCGGTGATGGAGTATAATCAGCGCAGCCAAACAGCGGATCATATTTTTTATTCGCCCGATTACCGTCACGAGCATGGCGTCGATTTCTTTAAGGCCGTTTGTGCGCTTGAGCGCGAAGTAGAGCGTGTTTTTAATCGCCTTAAAAATAATATTTTGGTTGAAAAGCAAGATAAATTGCATCAGTTGCGCGCCAGCTTCAATAATGCCTTTGTGACCAATCTTTGCCATTCAATTTATCAGGCCATTAACGAAGGCAAAGGCATATTGGAGGAGCTGAATAAAGAGCTGGCACACCATCAATTTGGTGCTGACAAAGAAACCTATTGGTTTGATTGGCAATGGGTTCCTGAATTTAAAGAATACTGGCAATTCTTTGAAGAAATTATTAAAAGCCCTGCTTTGGGTGAAGGCGCGACCTTGTTTGAGGCCGATTTATCGGCCAATGCCAAGCGCGTGCGCGACCGTCTAAAAGCCATGCTGCTGGATGACGACGAGCAAAAAGCCATGCGGGAATTGGAGCGTATTTCCGATTACCGTAATTACCGTTCTTATGAAATTTATAAAAAGCCAGCCAATAAAGAGCCTATTGCTCTAAGCCAATACGGTACGGGTTCGGGCGGGCAGCTGGAAACGCCAGCCTATATTATTCGCTCGGCGGCGGTCACTTCGGCGTTTCGATTTAACGAAGGCGATACGCATTTGCGTATGGTGTTGGTGGATGAAGCTTTCTCTAAAATGGATGAAACCCGTTCAAAAGAAGTGATTCATTATTTAACCGAAAGCCTAGGGTTGCAGTTGCTTTTTATTATGCCGACCAGCAAATCAGGCCCCTTTATGGATTTAATTTCCAATCAGTTTGTATTTTCCAAAGTGCCATTAAGCCACGGTATCAAAAAAGGCGAATTGCAAACGCGAGTGTTGGTGGATAGGCAAGAATGCAATCAAGAAAAAGTTAAAGAGTTGTGGGCTAATCACCGAAAATCCATCCGCTATCAGGCTGCGTTGGATTTTATGGAAGAGTTTTCTGGGTAAGGTAAAACAAAATGAAAATAAAAAAGAGATGGGGTTTTTTAACCTTAGTAGCCTTAGTTGTCGTCGTGGCTGTTGCCTCTGGGGTAACACCTGCGTACTTGGCAAATGCGCCGCAAGTAGCGACGGGCATTGGTGCGCGTTTAGCTTGTTCTATGCATTTTGTTATGGGGCAAAATAAAGAGCAGGTCGCTCATGACATTGAGCTGTATTCGCCGATGTTGGGATTGCTGCATTATGAGTTGGATGACGAAAAGAAAACCGCCAGCGCTTCCTTGGGGTTTATAACTCGTACGGCCAGCTTTAAAGAAAACCTCGGTTGTGATTTGGATTACCCAGAAGCCTCTGTGCGCGAAGGTTTGCAAGTGGCGAAATTGCAAGCATTGGATGCGCCTTGGCCATTGGGCAATAGAGTCGAGACATTAAATCCAGCATTAAATACGAAGCTTGCTGCTTTGTTACAAGCGGATAATGCTCAGGGTTTGGATACGCGTGCGTTGTTGATTGTTCATCATGGTGAAGTGGTTGCTGAAGCCTATGCCGAAGGTTACAACGAAAATACCTTATTTTTAGGTTGGTCTATGGCCAAAAGTGTAACGGCTTTATTGGCAGGGCAATTGGAAATGGAAGGGCGGCTGCATACACAGGAAACGTCGTTATTTCCTGCTTGGCAAGATGAGCGCCGCAATATCAGCATCGAAAATTTATTGCAAATGACCGACGGTTTGGCTTACGACGAAATCTACAGCCCCGGGCAAAGTGCACCGGCCATGCTGTTTCAAAGTGCCAGCGCGGCGGCCTATATGGAAGCTTTGCCATTGGCTTGGCCAGTGGGTGAACATTATCGTTACTCCTCAGGCAGCACGAATTTAGTGATGCAATTGGTGCAAGCGCGCCTGGGTAAAACACCCAATGACAGTATTGCCCAAATTCAGCAACGTTTTTTTGCGCCTATGGGGTTTGCACCGAGTTTATTTGAAACCGATAGCGCGGGTTTGCTCATGGGCAGTTCGTACTTGTATGCGCCTGCGCGAGTGTGGGCTAAGCTTGGCCAATTTATGTTAAATAACGGCGAAATAAATGGTGAGCGGTTGGTGTCTGAAGATTTTATTCGTCGTTCCTTGGAGCCAAACAGTTCCACCAATGAACAAGAATTTGGCTACAACTGGTGGCTAAATACCAACAGCGAAAAACCACGTTGGCCAAGTTTAAGCCCCAATGTATTTGCGGCAAAAGGCAGCAGAGAGCAGCGGGTTATGGTTTTGCCAGAGCAGGATATGGTGATAGTGCGTTTAGGTTGGTCAAAAACCAAATACCCTGATGATAAAAATGTTGTGGAAATTCTCAGTTGGTTTGAGGAGCAATAATGGATAAAGCGGTTAATGTGATGATGGTGGCAGTGGTCGTTATCGTGACGCTGTGGTGGTTGCACGGTAAAGGCATTATTTAACAGATAAGGAGCAGGGCATGAGCGTCAATCTTTCCCCCTTAATGCAAAGTGCGCAAGCAGGGCTTTTTGTCGAGCCAGGGCGTAGTGCGCATTATTTAGAGCTGCAATGGCCGAAGTCGGTTACGGTTGAGCGCTTAAAAGACGCTTTGATAAAAGCTCTGCAGCCTGTCCCCGAGGTTTTCATTGCGGTAGGTTTTGGCATGGATGCTTGGGCGCGCTTAGAGGCAAAGTTTACGCCCAAAAAATTGCAGCATTTTTCGCAATTGGAAGGAAAGAATGGCGCGCAAATGCCCTCAACTCAAGGTGATATTTGGTTTTGGCTTCATGGCGAAGATCAGGGCGAGGTCATGAATGCGGTGTTAAGCGTGCATCAGGCTATTCGCAATGTCTTGGTAGCGCAACAAGATTTAAATGGCTTTAAAAATAAAGAATCGCGCGATTTAACCGGCTTTGTCGATGGCACGGCCAACCCCAAAGAGGATAAACGCGGTGAGGTTGCGCAAATTCCTTTGGGTGAAATCGGGGCGGGCGGCTCTTATGTCTTTACGCAAAAGTGGCGACATAATTTAACGGCATTTAATGCGCTGTCTGTGTCTGAACAAGAAAAAGTTTTTGGCCGTACCAAGGCAGATAATATTGAAATGCGCGGTGAAGCCATGCCCAAAAATTCTCATGTAGCACGCACCGATGTGAAAGTAGATGGCATAGGCCAAAAAATTTATCGCCGCAGTACGCCTTTTGGTACGGCTGAACATCATGGCTTGTATTTTTTAGCCTTTGCCTGTGACCCAGATCGCATTCAAATTCAATTGCAGCGCATGTTGGGTAATACCGAAGACGGTATCAGTGATGAGCTGATGAAATACTCCAAAGCAGAAACGGGTTCTTACTGGTTTATGCCCGCACAACAAGATTTAAACGATTTATTAAAGGCGTAGTTTTATTTAGAGAGTGCTTGGCTGATTTGCCAGCCAAGCTTTTTTTTGGGCTAAGCCATGCTTGCGATTTAGCTGTGCAGCTTGGTGCAGGCAAATAGGGTGTTTTCCAGTAGTTTGGCACGCGTCATGGGGCCAACACCGCCTGGTACGGGGGTGATAAAGGCGGCGCGTTCGGAGGCGGTGGTAAAATCCACGTCACCGACCAGCTTGCCATCGGCCAAACGGTTGATACCGACGTCTATCACTATCGCCCCTTCTTTAATCCATTCGCCTTTGACTATGCCAGGCTTGCCGACGGCCACCACCACGATGTCGGCGCGGCGCACATGCTGTTCGGTGTCTTTGCTAAAGCGATGGCAGGTGGTCACGGTGCAGCCTTTTAATAAAAGCTCTAAGCCCATGGGGCGGCCAACTATATTAGAGGCGCCCACAATCACCGCATTTTGGCCATGAAAATCAATGCCCGTGCTCTCTAATAAATCCACCACGCCAAAAGGTGTGCAGGGGCGCAGCAGCGGAATACGTTGTGCTAAGCGGCCAATATTAAAGGGGTGGAAACCGTCGACGTCCTTTTTGGGGTCGATGCGCTCTAAAATTTCTTCTGCATGCAGGCCTTTAGGCAGGGGCAGCTGCACGAGTATGCCGTCCACTTCGGGGTCTTTATTCAGACTGTCGATGAGGTTCAGCAGCTCTTGTTGCGACGTGCTGGCGGGTAGATCAAAGGCTTTGCTAAGAATGCCGACCTGTTCGCAGTCTTTGCGCTTGTGCGCGACATAGACTTCGGAGGCGGGGTCGTTGCCGACAAGAATCACGGCTAGGCCAGGCGCGCGCAGCCCTTGCTCGGTGCGAGCTTGAACCTGTTGTTGAATGGTGGCGCGGATGGCTTTGGCTCGGGCGTTGCCGTCGATGATTTGTGCGGGCATGAAATAACCTTTAACAAAGAAGGGAATAATAAGGCGCGCGATTTTCTCACGGCTTAGGTTGAAACTCAATTTAGCCTGCGTTTATATCGGTGCGGCCAAGGAGGGCGCAGAAGCCGTACGTTTTTTATGCAGCTTGTTGTTTTTGTTAAATTTTTTAAAAAAGTGTTGACGAGTAAAAGGTCGCTCTATATTATGCGCCGCACTTGCTAGGGAACACCTTGGTAAGTATGTGTCGGGGTATAGCGCAGTCTGGTAGCGCGTCTGGTTTGGGACCAGAATGTCGGGAGTTCGAATCTCTCTACCCCGACCATTTTTTTATCTAAAAAGCCATGCGCCCGTAGCTCAATTGGATAGAGCACCGGCCTTCTAAGCCGGGGGTTGCAGGTTCGATCCCTGCCGGGTGCGCCAGCACTCAGCAAGATATGGTGGCCGTAGCTCAGTCGGTAGAGTCCAGGATTGTGATTCCTGTTGTCGTGGGTTCGAACCCCATCGGCCACCCCACTTCTTATTTTCTCTTTGTTTTTATTCGATTTTCTTTCTTTTCATTGCTGCATTGCGCGATAAGCCCATGGTTTATTTCGGGCTTTGTCTTAGGCTATAATCCGCGCCTTTGTACTTATACCCTGCGCGGTTTTCCGTGCGTTACTTTGAATTTTGTCTTAGAGAGGCATCCATGTCTGTGTCCATTGAAACCACTTCAGGTTTAGAGCGAGTTATGAAAATTGGCGTTCCTGCGGCCAGTTTTGAGCAATCCGTCAACGAAGAATTAAAACGCATTGCCCGTAGCCAAAAAGTGAATGGTTTCCGTAAGGGTAAGCCTCTGCCTGCCAACGTAGCTAAGCGTATGTTTGGTAAGCACGCGCGCATCGAAGCCATGTACAACCAAATGCAACAGGCTTTCTTTGAAAACATTCAGAAGCAAGAAGTGAAGCTGGCGGGTATGCCACGCTTTGAGCCTACTCAAGATGAAGAAGGCAAAGACCTAGAATTTAAAGCGACTTTTGAAGTGTACCCAGAAGTTAAGCT
>JAYRHO010000419.1:0-2123 GCA_041907245.1 Saccharospirillaceae bacterium | reverse complement strand
TCACCTAAATTCAATGCGCTCAGCTCGGTATCAAAACTGCGATAAATCGGCGTCGTTCCCGCCGAATTAATATCAATTAATTCAAAACTTGCCTGTTTATTTATTTTTTCAGGCTGAAACCACAACTGAATAAATGGCTGCGGCTGATCGGTGGGGTTTATTTCATTATGACTAAAACCCTGCTCGCCACTGCGCTGGATTTGCGCAAAACCCGCCGCAATTTTCATAGCATTGCCGATGCTGCCTTGATGCAGTATTTCCCCGCGTGGAATCACACTGACAATATCCACTTCATCATGGTGATGATGCAACCGCGTACTACCATAAGGCGTAAACCACGCATTGGCTAAATACAATAAACTACCAAATTGCCCAAAGGCCTCGGGCGCAGGCTCATGACGAAAATACTCACGACTTTGCAATAAAACACGCTCGCGCACACTGGCAAAACCCGTGATGTCAATTTGAGATTCGTGGAGGATTTTCATAACGCCAACCCGATTTAATTTCTGTACACGCAGGATGCCGTGGCAAAATTAACTTTGGCCATCCAGTTAGACGGCACTACCATGCACCAGATCCAATTAGGTAACAATATGAACACCCTTGGCTTTATCGTTATTTCTTCCGCCCTATTCCTTTCTGCTTGCGGGAAGTCTGCGCAGGATTCTGAAAACACTCAAGCTGCGGTGGCTGAGCATCATTATCGCTGCGAAAGCGGTGAGGCGGTAAGCGCAAGCTACCCCTCCACCGAGGCCGCCATCATTCAGTACAAGGGGCACAGCTACCGCATGCAAATCACGATTTCGGGCAGCGGTGCGCGCTATGTTGGCGGAGGGCTTGAGTGGTGGAGCAAGGGCACTGGCGCGGGTTCTGAAGGCTCGGTGTTTTTTCACAATGCCGATGGCACGTCTGGGGATGCCATCGAGTTTTGCACCGAGCTGTAAAAATGGGTTGGGGCACAGGTATACTGCCGCCTTTCTTTGATTCGAGTGATATCCATGAGTAGCTTACAGGCCAACCCTTTTGGCAGTGATATTGGCAGCGACGACGTGCTAGAAACGCTGAGCTTTTTTGACGACTGGGAAGAGCGCTACAAATACATTATCGATTTGGGCAAGCAGCTGCCCGCCATGCCTGCGGCCAAGCAAACCGAAGCCTATTTGCTGCGCGGTTGCCAAAGCCAAGTATGGATCGACAGCGAGTTCGAGGATGGCAAGTTGGTGTTTGAGGCCGATTCCGATGCGCATATTGTGCGCGGCTTGCTGGCCATCGTATTGGCGGCCTTCAATCAAAAAACACCCGAGCAGATTTTGGCCTTTGATGTGGAGGATTATTTCGCGCGCATCGACCTGCTCAAGCACCTAAGCCCCACGCGCGGCAACGGCATTCGCTCTATGGTTAAGCGCATTCAGGATACCGCCCAAGCGCAGCGTTAAAGTGAGCGCAGGGCGTCGATGGGGTTAAGCTGCGCGGCGCGGCGTGCGGGAACATAGCCAAAAATCACGCCCACCAGCGCCGAAAATACAAAGGCCAAAATAATAATGCCAAGGTCGAAAATATAGGGAATGTTCATCAGCAGCGACAGGCCAACGGACAGCGCCAAGGCAAGAATAATCCCCAAAATGCCGCCCAGCGAAGACAGCACCACCGCTTCCACCAAAAACTGCCACAGCACTTCATGCTCCAGCGCGCCGATGGCTAGGCGAATGCCGATCTCGCGGGTGCGCTCCGTCACCGACACCAGCATGATGTTCATAATGCCAATGCCGCCCACCAACAGGCTAACGCCTGCCATTGCCCCCAGCAGGCTGGTCATAATGCGCGTGGTGCTGGTCAGGGTGTCGGCCAGCTCAGTGGTGTCCATGATGTTGAAATTCATCGAGTTTTTCGGGCCGATGTGCCTTCTAAGCTTGAGCAGGTCGGTTAGGCGCGCCTTCACATGCTCGGTGTCTAGGCCATCTTGCAAGGACACATAGATCTGCTGCACATCACGACTGCCGCCGATGCGTTGGGCAAAGGTCGAGAACGGCAGAATCAGGGTATCGTCTTGGTCTTGGCCGAAGCTGGTTTGCCCTTTAGCTTTAAGCGTGCCGATGACCGTACAGGTAAAACGCCCGAGG
>JAYRHO010000418.1:0-3084 GCA_041907245.1 Saccharospirillaceae bacterium | reverse complement strand
ATTTGCACAATGAAGTCAAAACCATTGAACGTATTGCCCAAGATTTAGCCGCCGCCATTCCCGAAGTGCGAGCAGTCGTAGCCCACGGGCAAATGTCCGAGCGCCAGCTTGAGCAAGTGATGGGCGATTTTTATCGCAAGCGTTTTAATTTGTTGGTTTGTACCACCATTATTGAAACAGGTATCGACATTCCCAGCGCCAACACCATTATTATTGAACGCGCTGATAAATTCGGCTTGGCGCAGCTGCACCAATTGCGCGGCCGCGTAGGACGCTCACACCATCAGGCTTACGCCTATTTGCTGACCCCTCCGCCTAAAACCATTAGCAAAGACGCCGAAAAACGCTTAGAAGCCATCGAAAGCGCACAAGACTTAGGGGCGGGGTTTATGCTGGCAACGCACGATTTAGAAATTCGCGGTGCGGGCGAATTATTAGGCGAAGAGCAAAGTGGACAAATCGAAACCATCGGCTTAACCCTCTATATGGAAATGCTCGACCAAGCCGTTAAGGCTTTAAAATCAGGCAAAACGCCTTCCTTAGATTTAACGTTAAACGTGGGGTGCGAAGTGAATTTACACTTACCTGCACGCATTCCCGATGATTATTTACCCGATGTCAACAGCCGTTTGACTCTCTATAAACGCATTGCCAGCGCCAAAGACGATTACGAATTAAAAGAGTTGCAAGTAGAGATGATCGACCGTTTTGGCCTGCTACCCGAGGCCGCCAAAACGCTTTTCCGCCAAGCCGTATTAAAGCTCAAGCTCACCCCTTTGGGCATAGTAAAACTGGATGCGGGTGACAGCGCAGGTCATATTGAGTTTGGTGCCGAAACCCAAATAAACCCATTTACCCTAGTTAAAATGGTGCAAAGCAAACCGAACATTTACAAATTAGAAGGCGGCCACACTCTGCGCTTTAAATTCAATATGACCAACAGCGAGCAACGCTTTAGCCACATAGAACAACTTATCAGCGACTTACAAAAGGATCCCAATTCGTGATTTTTCGCACTGTTTCTCTTGCCCTTATGCTGGGTTTATTTTTACCCCAACTTCAAGCCGCACCAGCGGTTTCTGCCTATCGCACCGAAGTCATTTTGGTTGCCTATAAAAAAAGCGAAGAAATTGACCATCAACTGTGGCCAAAAACCTTAGATACCAGCATCCTCATGAGCAACAGCACCGATGCAAACAACAGCAAACCGCCGCTGCAACCGCTGTCACAAAATGCACCGCTTCTGCTTACCAACGAAGCCGCACGCATCAATCAAATGCGCGATATGAAAGTAATTTGGCACCAAGCCTGGATTGAAAATTTAGAAGAAAACGGTAAGCCGATTTTACATCCCGTTAATGTCCATCTAACGGATAAATTTGATATCTACTTAACAGGCAATGTCAGCGTCAGTCGTAACCGTTATTTGCACTTTAACTCCAATCTCATTATGCAGCACGCGAAGCTGCAAAAATCTCCCGCCTATGCTGAAAATATGACGGATAATGAAGAAAGCGACAACGACACCCATATTCGCGCAGCCCACATAGAACTCAGCCGAAAAATGCGCAGCGGTGAGCTGCACTACATTGATCACCCTATGCTCGGAGTCATAGTCAAGGTCGTTCCTGTCAACGCCGCGCCCTAGAGTTTTAAAATACGCTCTTGGGTGTTTTTAATTCTTTGTGCGTTTATGAGTTTTAATTTGGGAATAAACGCACTTAAATCCAAATGTTCCTGCCCTAAATTTTGTGCCCGCAGCGCATGGATCACCTCCCAAGCGGCATCACGGTTGTTGCACACCAGCAGCGCGTTAGCCCCTGCTTGCTGCGCCGCATCGGAACGCTGCGCATAACCGCCGACACTGGCCGCACCCTGCATAGAAAGATCGTCACTAAAAATCACACCCGAAAAGGCCAGTTTTTTACGCAAAATCTCTTTGAGCCAATAAGCCGAAAAGCCTGCGGTATGCTGTGCATCAACTTGCGGGTACAGCACATGCGCAGGCATCACTCCCAAAAGTTTTTGCTCTCGAATCAAGGCCGAAAATGGCTGCATGTCGTAAGACAATTCATCAAACGTACGATCATCAATAGGCAAAGCCAAATGCGAGTCAGCGGCAATCGCGCCGTGCCCAGGAAAATGTTTACCGACCGCCGCCATTCCCTGTTCATTTAAGCCTGCAATTAAAGCGCGAGCCAAAGCCAATACGGTGTCGGCATCCATGCCCAACGCGCGATCGCCAATAACTTGCGAAACACCCCGTTCAATATCCAGCACAGGCGTAAAACTTAAATGCACACCACAAGATAACAATTCGCTAGCCAGTAAGTAGCCAATATCCTGCGCCAGATTTAATACCTCCGCAGGATCTTTTGCATACCGCTCGGCCAATCGCAACATAGCAGGCAAGCGCGTAAATCCTTCACGAAAACGCTGCACTCGCCCGCCTTCTTGATCAACGCACAAAAGCAAATCGGGGCGCAGTGTTGAAATACTTTCTGTAAGCTGTTTTAGCTGTTCAGGGTTTTGATAATTGCGCGCAAAAAAAATCAGCCCAGATAATTCGGGCTGTTGTAAAAATTCAATATCCTCAGCCGCAAGCTGCGTGCTGGCGATATCGGCAATGACACCTATGGCCTGTGTGTTTATATATTCTGACATGCAATTCTCGCAAAGCTGTCTTGTTGAATCCAAACCAGTGTCCCAGCAGGCGCATAAGAAAATAATTCAACGATATCTTTGTTGTGCATATTAATGCAGCCTTTAGAACCTGGCACACCCAATTTTTTTTCATCAGGAACGCCATGAATATAAATAAATCGCCGCATGGTATCGACCTTGCCCATACGATTACGCCCAACTTCCAAACCTTGCAGCCATAAGATACGCGTTAAAATCCAATCGCGTTCTGGATATTGAAAGGCTAAATCCGCGCTGTAAATTTCACCTGTTGCCCGCCGTCCAACAAAGACACTATTTAATGGCGCATCCTTACCGATAGCCGCAACAACACGGTGCCAACCGCGCGGCGTTTTACCCGAGCCCATATCTTCACCCGCACCATTTAACGCTGTACCTATT
>JAYRHO010000417.1:0-3647 GCA_041907245.1 Saccharospirillaceae bacterium | reverse complement strand
GAAGCTGGTTGGGGCGATTTTACTGATTCTGGGCGTATCTTTGGCTTCGACCAACTACATGATTGATGCGGGCATCCCTGAGCAGATTTTTAATTTTATTCAGCAGCACATCAGCAGCCCTATTACTTTCCTGCTGTTGCTTACGCTGTTTTTGCTGGTGCTGGGCATGATGCTGGATATCTTTTCGGCCATCGTCATTATGATTCCGATTATTCTGCCCATTGCGGTGCAGTACGGTATTCATCCGATTCATTTGGGGATTTTGTTCTTAGCGAACATGCAGCTGGGGTATTTCACTCCGCCTGTGGGGATGAATCTCTTTATTGCCAGCTTCCGCTTCAACAAACCCGTGATGCAGCTGTACTTAGCGACCATTCCGTTTTTCGTTATTTTGCTGGCTTGCGTGCTGGTGATTACCTTCTGGCCGTGGTTAAGCCTAGGTATGTTGTAGCTATTGGGATGAGTAAGAGGGCGTGCAAGCCGCGCCCTAAGGCCTAAATAGCAGGCATAAAAAAACCGCCCAAAGGCGGTTTTTTCGTTTTTGGTCGCTTATTTCTTGAAGCTGCCAAAACGCTTGTTGAAACGGTCGATACGGCCGCCAGTGTCTACCACTTTTTGCTTGCCAGTGTAGAAAGGGTGGCAAGCAGAGCACACGTCAAGGTACATGGTGCCAGGGCGAGTGGATTTGGTTTTGATTACGTTGCCGCAAGAGCAAGTTGCTTCGAGCGCTGCGTATTCAGGATGAATGTCTTTTTGCATAAAACACCTTAAAGGCTTCACGCCGCCACTTGTATGACATCTTGTTGATACAAGCACCGCGCTACTGGTTAGTAGAAAAAATCTTGCTCTTGCTTGAGCAATAAGGATGCGCATAATACCAGAGCCGACTCTTGCAGCAAGTTTTTTATGACTTTTTTTGTTGTTAATGTGGCCTTACCTGTACCTTTGCGGCGCACATTTGACTATCTGCCCCAAGCAGGAGAAGGCATGGAATCTTACCCCGCTGGCCTCTGTGTGCGCGTGCAGTTTGCAGGCCAGCTGCTTACGGGCGTGGTGCTGCACACCGCCACCCATACGGAAGTTCCTGCCAATAAACTCAAAGCCATTTTAGCGACTTTGGAGCCTAAGCCTTTGCTGAGCCGCGAGGAGCTGCAACTGGCGCAATGGTTAAGCGAGTATTACCACCACAGCCTTGGTGCTGTGCTGGAGCTGTTTCTGCCCGCCATGATTCGACGAGGCTCAACTCTGGCCGAAGCCGATGTCCGTTCGTGGCGCAAAGTACAAGAGCCAAGCACCATGCTTAAGGGCAGTAAGCAACAAGAACTTTGGGCGCTTTTTGCCCGCCAGCCTTTGTGGGCGCACAGCCAGCTTACAGCTCAGGGTTTTACGCTGGCGCAAATGCAAAAATTGCAAGAGCTTGGGCTTATCCAAGAGGAGCTGAAGCTGCCGATTCCTTATGCCAGCCCCACGCCCAACCCCGCTTTACTGTTAAATGCGCAGCAGCAGCAGGCGCTAAATGCCTTAAGTGCCAGCCTTGGCTGTTTTCAGCCGTTTTTACTGGAAGGCATCACGGGTTCGGGCAAAACCGAGGTTTATTTACGCTTAATACAGGCCGCGCTGGATAAGGGCTTGCAGGCTTTGGTGTTGGTTCCTGAGATTGGTCTGACGCCGCAAACGGTGCGCCGCTTTCAGGCGCGTTTTTCTGAGCCTGTGGCGCTTTTGCACTCGGGCTTAAACGACCGTGAGCGTTTGCAGGGCTGGCGGCAAGCCAAAGAAGGCGTGGCGCGCATTTTAATCGGCACACGCTCGGCCATTTTTACGCCCATGCCTGAGCTTGGGTTGATTATCATCGACGAAGAGCACGATGGCTCTTTTAAGCAGCAAGATGGGCTGCGCTACAACGCCCGCGACTTTGCCTTGGTGCGCGCACGCAGCAAAGGCATTCCTATTGTGCTGGGTTCGGCCACCCCTGCATTGGAAACCTTGCACAATGCCCTAAGTGGCAAGTATCAGCATCTGACCTTGCAGCAGCGCGCAGGTGGGGCGAAGCCGCCTTGTATCAAGCTGCACAGCGTGCAAAACCGCCCGATGATTGCAGGCTTTAGCCAAGCTATTTTGCCCGTGATGCGTGACCACCTAGAGCGCAACAAGCAAGTGCTGGTGTTTTTAAATCGCCGTGGCTACGCCCCTTTGGTCGCGTGCCAAAGCTGCGGCTGGTTGGCGCAATGCCGTTATTGCGACGCGCGCCTAACCCTGCACCAAAGCCCATCTCGCCTGCAATGCCATCATTGCGACTACCATAGCCCCGTGCCGCAGTGCTGCCCCAAGTGCCAAGGCGCGTTGGTGGATAACGGCCAGGGCACAGAAAAAGTGCAAGAAGCGCTGCGTGACCTCTTTCCTAATGTACCCATTCACCGCGTCGATCGTGACAGCATCAGCGGCAAGCAAGCCTTCGATCGTTTTTACGAGGAAGTGCATAAGGGCGAGGCCAGTATTTTGGTGGGCACGCAAATGCTGGCCAAAGGCCATCACTTTCCCGATGTCACGCTGGTGGTGATTTTGGACGCCGACTCAGGGCTGTTTAGCCACGACTTTCGTGGGCTGGAGCACAGTGCGCAGCTGATTGAGCAGGTCGCAGGCCGAGCAGGGCGCGAGCAAGACCCTGGCGAGGTATGGATTCAAACTTTGTACGCCGCCCATCCCATGCTCAACCTGCTGGTGGACAGTGGCTATCATGCGCTGGCCTTGGCACTTTTGGCTGAGCGTGCGCAGCAAGGCTTGCCGCCCTACAGCCGCATGGCCATGCTCGGCAGCGACAGCACCGAGGCCGAGCTGGCGCGCACTTTGTTACAGCAGGCGCGCACTGCGGCCGAACAACATTTAAAAGCGACTTACCCCACACACAGCCTTGCCCCCGTGCAATTACTGGGGCCAAGCCCTGCGATTATGGAGCGCCGCGCTGGACGCTTTCGCTTTCAGCTGCAATTTTTTTCAGCCGATCGCCAAGCCCTGCACAAGCTGCTTTATGTGCTGACGCAATTTTTAGAAGCACAAAAACCCAATGCCAAGCTACGCTGGCACTTTGATATTGACCCTATGGATATCCTCTAATGAATCCCAACCTGAAAAACCCCATTCACCTTCTCGCCTTTGGCTTGGGCTCAGGCCTTGCCCCCAAAGCCCCGGGTACTTTTGGCACTTTGGCTGCCATCCCGCTGTGGTGGCTTCTGCTGCAAGGCACGCCGACCTGGGCCTATATGGCGGTGCTGGCCTCGGGCTTTGCTTTTGGGGTGTGGATTTGCGAAAAGACCTCGCAGGATTTAGGTGTACACGACCACGGCGGCATCGTCTTTGATGAGTGGATTGGCCTGTGGCTGACGCTGATCTGGCTGCCTTGGGGCGATAACCTTGCGCACAATCTGGCCTGGCTTAGCGCAGGCTTTGTTGCCTTTCGCTTTTTCGACATTTTAAAGCCCTGGCCCATTCGCTGGCTCGACGCCAAGGTGCATGGCGGCTTTGGCATCATGATTGACGATCTTATTGCGGGCTTCTTTGCCTTGGCCTGCCTGCAAGGGGCCAATTGGCTTATTCGTTAACCTTAAGCACCACGCGATAGCGCGCCTTGCCTGCGGCTAGGTGTGCGATGG
>JAYRHO010000416.1:0-2971 GCA_041907245.1 Saccharospirillaceae bacterium | reverse complement strand
TCACCTTCAACGCCGATGTGCGCGAAGTGCCTGAAGTCTTTAACACCGACGGCAGCGAAAATACGGAAGTCAAAGCACAAATCCCCGAAAAATATCGTGGTATGGAGCGCTTTGCCGCGCGTAAAGCCATAGTGGCCGACTTTGAAGCCGCAGGTTTGTTAGACGGCATCAAAGACCACGATCTCACCATTCCCTACGGCGACCGTGGCGGCGTAGTCATTGAGCCGATGCTCACCGACCAGTGGTACGTCGATGCCAAAACCCTAGCCAAACCGGCGATTGAAGCGGTGGAAAATGGCAGCATCCAGTTTGTGCCTAAGTCTTATGAAAATATGTATTTCTCTTGGATGCGCGATATTCAAGACTGGTGTATCTCGCGTCAGCTGTGGTGGGGGCATCGTATTCCTGCTTGGTACGACGACAGCGGCAAAGTGTATGTGGGTCACAATGAAGCCGAAGTACGCGCGCAAAACGGCCTAGACGCCAGCGTCAACCTGCGCCAAGACAACGACGTACTGGATACTTGGTTCTCCTCTGCGCTCTGGACCTTTGGCACCTTAGGCTGGCCGAATGTAGACGACGCCGAGGTCGCTAAGCGCCTTGCCGACTTCCACCCCACCGATGTGCTGGTCACTGGCTTTGACATCATTTTCTTCTGGGTCGCACGCATGATCATGATGACCATGCACTTTATGAAAGACAAAGACGGCAAAGCCCAAGTGCCCTTTAAAACCGTCTATGTGACTGGCCTAATCCGCGATGAAGTCGGCCAAAAAATGTCCAAATCCAAAGGCAACGTGCTCGACCCGCTGGATATGATCGACGGCATTTCACTGGCGGATTTATTGGAAAAACGCACGGGCAATATGATGCAGCCACAGCTGGCGGAAAAAATTGCCAAGCGTACCGAAAAAGAATTTCCTGAAGGCATCAGCCCACACGGCACCGATGCGCTGCGCTTTACCCTTGCCGCCATGGCCAGCACGGGCCGCGATATCAACTGGGATATGAAGCGCCTAGAAGGCTATCGTAACTTCTGCAACAAACTCTGGAACGCCTCGCGCTATGTGATGCTTTCGGTGGCAGGTGAAGAAGCCGTTGAAAACGCCAAAGGCGGCAAGATTGAAATCACTAGCACCATGAAAGCCGCCTGCGGTGCAAACGGTGAGCCTGCGGTGCTGTCCTTGGCCGACCGCTGGATTATCTCGCGCTTGCAGCACGCCGAAAAAGAAGTACGCCGCCACTTCGAGCAATACCGCTTCGATATGGCCGCCCAAGCTCTGTACGAGTTTGTCTGGAACGAATACTGCGACTGGTATTTAGAGCTGTCTAAGCCTGTGCTGTGGGACAAAGACGCACCCGTTGAGGTCAAACGCGGCACGCTAGGCACGCTGGTGCGCGTATTAGAAGCCACCTTGCGCTTGGCTCACCCTATTATTCCGTTTATTACCGAATCCATCTGGCAGCAAGTGAAAGAACTGGCAGGCAAACAAGGCAACACTATTATGCTGATGCCCTTCCCTGCCCCCCAAGAAGCACTCATGGATAGCGCCGCCGAAGCCGATATCGACTGGCTTAAAGGCGTGATTACCGCTGTGCGTAATATCCGCGCTGAGCTGAACATTGGCCCAAGCAAAGAGCTGGAGCTTTTATTAAATAACGGCGATGACGAAGACTTCCGCCGCGCCGATGAAAACCAAGCCTTCCTGATGAAGCTGGCCAAGCTCAGCAATCTCGTCTGGGTGAACGAAGGCGACACCATTCCGATGGCCGTGACTCAGCTGGTTGGCCAAATGGAAGTGCTGGTGCCTATGGCGGGCCTGATCGACAAAGACAAAGAGCTGGCACGCTTAGAAAAAGAAGTGGAAAAACTAAGCAAGGAAATCGAGCGCATCGCCTCTAAACTTGGCAACGAAGGCTTTGTCGCCAAAGCCCCCGCCGATGTACTGGCGAAAGAGAAGGAAAAACTCGCAGGCTTTGAGCGCGATCAAACCAAGCTCAAAGAGCAAATGGACGCCATTAAAGCGCTGTAATTTTACGCGCAGGCCGCAACAAAAATCGCTCCTTGTTTTTTTACAATGAGCGATTTTTTTTAGGCTTTTTTCAGCTCATTAACCGCACGATAAGCCTCGTCGATGGCGGCATGGGCATAAGGATTCCAAGCGGCATCGGCATTGGCAATACTAATTCGGCCAAAGGGTTTTCGCGCCACTTCAATGCGGGCATTAAAAACATCTTCGTCGTCATAAAGCGTATTTAACGTGCAAGAATAACCATGCGACCAACGATTCACGGTAATGGCTAAAATATCGTCGCCGTGCTTAAACCCTTGACCGCCCAAGATGCTTTGCAGCTGAGCGCGAATCATGCGTTCGTGTTGCTCATAGGGCATGGCAATTAAATCGTGGCGTGCTTGTTTAAATTGCTCTTTAGCTGTCAAACCGCTGCCTAAATAAGTGGGCGCATAAACCATGTGCAAAACTATGGGTTTACTGGGGTCTCGCGGATGCTGATAACCACCCATACTGACAGGAAAATCCAACTTCACCATCGAATAGGGCAAGGTCGGGCAATAAATATCGTGTACGCCCAATTTGGCAAAAGCCTGCCAATTGCGCACCACCACATTGGTGTAGATTAATGGCGCTTTGACATTGGCACTGAGCGCTTCTTTTTGGGTTTTGGGCAGCTCAGGAATGACATAAGGGATCATCATGTTGTAGCCCGCCATAATGGCGTGCTTAGCCTGCACGCGGTACAACTGCTGATTTTTGTGCATGTACGCGACCTGCACGCCACCCTCAATATTTTTCGCATTTAAAACGCAGCTGTTGAGCCGCAATTTCACCACATTGCTCGGCAGATCCAATTGGTCGTAATTAAATTTAGCCAAAACCACATCCTGCATACTTTTGCCTGGTGCAACATTGGGGATTACTTTACGCACCATAATACGCGCTAGGCTAGCGTT
>JAYRHO010000415.1:0-2696 GCA_041907245.1 Saccharospirillaceae bacterium | reverse complement strand
GCCAAGCCCCAAGCGCCCAGCGCCCAGCGTCCAACGCCTGCCGCCAAGCCCCAAGCGCCCAACGCCCAACGCCCAACACCCAGCGCCCAACGCCCTGCAGACGAAGACGAAGACGACTTTGGCCTGATTCACGACGACATGGACAGCAAGCTCGACAGCCTGCTCAAGACACCCAAGCCCGCTTACAAAGAGCCGCGCATCGATCTGGAGCTGGATGAGTCTATTTTTTCTCTGGAAAACATCGACCCCGACTCTTTCGATGCCAAAACCATCCAGCATGAAGACGATAAAGACAGCAATCCCGACGAATCCTGGGCCAGCGCACTGCTGGATGACGAACCCCAAGCGCCCAGCGCCAAGCCCCAAGCTCCAAGCGCCAAGCCCCAAGCGCCCAGCGCCCAGCGTCCAACGCCTGCCGCCAAGCCCCAAGCGCCAAGCGCCAAGCGCCCAACGCCTGCCGCCAAGCCCCAGCCCGTCTTTACCGATGACTTCAATTTCGATCGCCCCGCCCCCGAAAAGGACGATTTCCAAGGCTTTCTGGATGAAGAACTGGAGCTGGATGTGCCCTCAGGCTTTAACCTCGGTAGCAACCCGTACGATCAACCGCAAAGCGTAACGCTGGATTTAAAATCCGCGCATTTTCAGCTGGAACCCGAGCCGCTCAAACTGCACGAGGAGCGCACAGCCAAACGCTCGGCGCGCGCCTGGGGATGGCCGCTGGCGTGCTTGGCATTAATCCTTATTGCCTTGCTGCAAGTGCTGGTTTTCCGCTTTGATCATCTTAGCCGCACGCCATCGTGGCGGCCTTTTTATGGCCAAGTCTGCAAATTGACGGGCTGCACTTTGCCCAAGGTGCAGAACATTCAAACCATCGGCTCGCAAAATCTGGTCGTGCGCGCCCACCCCAGCCTAAAGGGTGCGCTGATGATCGACACCTTGCTGCTTAATAAAGCCGACTACGAGCAGCCTTTCCCCGATGTGCAACTGGTCTTTAAAGACCTGAACGACCGCGTGGTCGCCAGCCGCCGTTTTAGCCCCAGCCAATACCTTCAGGGTGAGCTGGCAGGGCAAAGCGACATGCCCGCACAAGTGCCTGTGCACATTGCTTTTGAAATCCTCGACCCAGGCGCCGAGGCCGTCAGCTACGCCATTACTTTATTGGCAAATCAATAGGCCAAAGCAAAAAAACAGCAAATTTTCTCCTTTATTCAAACGGGGCTTGTGGGTATCATACCGCGCCTTAAAAGCGTGCATTTTTTGACCAAAAGTAAAGCCTCGTATGCCCTGTATTGGCTCCTATCAACTCCCCAACCCCGTGGTGCTTGCCCCCATGGCGGGAGTCACCGACCGACCCTTTCGTCAGCTTTGCCGTAAGCTCGGCGCAGGATTGGTGGTGGGTGAAATGGTATCTTCCGCCATCAGTACACGCGGCACACGCAAGACGTTGCAACGCATGAATCACGATGGCGAGCCTGAACCCATAGCTGTGCAAATCGTCGGTGGCGACCCTGAAATTTTGGCCGAAGGTGCACGTTTTAATGTCGCCAATGGTGCGCAGATTATCGACATCAATATGGGCTGCCCCGCCAAAAAAGTGTGCAACAAAGCCGCAGGCTCGGCCTTGATGAAAGACGAAGCCTTGGTCAAAGACATTTTGCAAGCGGTGGTCGAGGCCGTGGATGTGCCTGTTACGCTTAAGATTCGCACGGGCTGGAACCCAGAGCATCGCAACGGCGTGCGCATTGCGCAGCTGGCCGAAGCCGCTGGCATCGCCTCTTTGGCGGTGCATGGGCGCACACGCGCCTGTGCCTTTGGCGGTGAAGCCGAGTACGACACCATCCGCGACATCAAAAGCAGTGTCCGCATTCCTGTTTTTGCCAACGGCGATATCGACAGCGCCGCCAAAGCCTTTGCGGTGATGCAGTACACAGGCGCAGACGGCGTGCTTATTGGCCGAGCGGCGCAGGGTAAACCGTGGATTTTTCGGGAGGTGGCGCATTACTTGGCCACAGGTGAAGCCTTACCTGCCCCCGATATCGACGAAGTGGAACAAATTTTAGTGACACACCTTGAGGATTTGTACGATTTTTACGGTGAGTTTTTAGGGCCTCGCATCGCGCGCAAGCACGTATCTTGGTACCTAAGTGACTATAACGACAGCCATTTTCGCCAGGAATTTAACCGCCTCGAACAGGGTGCGCAGCAGCTTCAAGCTGTACGCCAGTGGTTCGCAGGCAAAGCCAACAAGGAGGCGGTAGCATGAACCCAACAATGAACAACGTATTAGACAGCAATAGGAAGAGTGAAGTGAGCACTTCTCAAGATTTACAACAATTTTTACGCGCCCCCTTAGAACCCACCCACACTCTGCGTGACAGCGTGGAAAAAGCGCTGCAAAACTATTTTGACCATTTAGACGGCCAAGACGTGGTTAACGTCTACGAGCTGGTGCTGTCCGAAATCGAAGCGCCGCTGCTTGAAACCGTAATGAAATACACCCGCGACAACCAAACCAAAGCCTCTGAAGTGCTGGGTTTAAACCGTGGCACGCTGCGTAAGAAATTAAAACAGTACGGGATGCTTTGAGCAGCCTGCTTTAAGTTAAGCGGCGCGCTGGCTGCTGAACTTACCAAGTAGCCTGCATTTCTGTGCGGGTATTGGTGAAGAAACCGTATGTGGCATGGATGCCACATCCG
>JAYRHO010000414.1:0-1512 GCA_041907245.1 Saccharospirillaceae bacterium | reverse complement strand
GAGTGACATTGCCCATCGCTTGTTGAATGCGCTTGCTGTAACGGCGAAAAAACTTACTGGCCGCATTCACCACCACGCCTATCACAGGGGCAATGGCAATAAAAATAAGAGTAAGGGTGTAATCCAAGTAGACCAAATAGCCCATCAACAACACCACGGTCATGCCCTCTTGCACCAGGGTGGTTAACGAGCGCGTTGAAGCTTCGGTGACTTGCTCAACGTCGTAAGTCACACGCGAAATCATCCGCCCACCCGACTCCATATCGTAATAAGAGCTGGGCAACCGTGTCATTTTATTAAAAAGCTCGGTGCGCAAACCGTGGACAACATTGCGCCCAACCACGGCAATAAAAAACTTGCCCATAAAAGTGCCAATACCGCGCACTAAAAAAATACCAAAAAGCGCCGCAATTAAAAAATACACACCTTGCGCTGTTGGATTGGAAAGATTTTTTTCCAGTTCGCCCATCATATGCGCCAGCAATGGGTTGGATGCGGCATAAATAATAAAGCCAAAAATAGCGCATAAGAAGGCCGCTTTATGCGGCCAAACGTAAGTTAAAAGACGTTTATATAAAGGACCTACAGCAAGATCTTGGCTCATTAAGGTTTTTCACTTTTACTTAATTGTGCGGTAGTGATGCTTAAATTTACCAATCCCAGCTGGCCTGCGGCATCCATGGCGCGCACAACAAATTCGTGCGGCGTTTTAGCATCGGCGGTAATAATAACGGGAAGTTTTTCTTGGCCATTTAGGCTTTTATACAAAGCGGATTTTAACGTATCCAAACTTTGATTCACTAAGGTTTGGCCATTCACACTGTATTGCCCCGTACCCGTTATCACGATTTCAACACTTTTCTTTTCGGTCGCCGCAGGCGCAGCACTGGCTTCTGGCAAGTCTATGGTCATGTGCGACTCTTTGGTAAAAGTCGTCGATACCATAAAGAAAATCAGCAAAATAAAAATCACATCCAGCATGGATGCCAAATTAATTTCGACCGTTTCCCTGTGCTGACGTTTGAATTTCATTAGACGGCCTCGGCACTTAATACTTCACGATCACCTTGCAGCACATCGACCAGCTTGGTGGCTTCTTGTTCCATAAAGACCACAATTTCTTCAACACGGCGCAGCAAAATGCGGTGTGAAACCAAAGCAGGAATGGCCACAATCAAGCCTGCGGCGGTGGTAATGAGCGCCTCGGAAATCCCGCCTGCAAAAGCGCCTGTATTGCCTGTGCCGAGCATCATAATTTGATTGAAAATTTCAATCATGCCGAAAACCGTACCCAATAAGCCCAATAAAGGGGCCAATGTCGCGATGGTGGCCAAGATGCCGAGATAACGATCAAACTTTAGCCAGGTTGAAAGCGCTACCACTTGCAGTTCCTCAAGGGCGGAGGGGGGCGCTGCTGTCTTGAGCTTTTTCCCGAATGACGCACGCCAGCAAGGGGGTGGCAGGAGAGGTGAGGGTGAGCTCTGTGATTTGATCTACGGCTAATGTTTTTTG
>JAYRHO010000413.1:0-2284 GCA_041907245.1 Saccharospirillaceae bacterium | reverse complement strand
CTGGCAGGTTACGCGCGAGTTTTATTACAACGACGCAGGCCAGCAGATTAACAACCTCGCCCTTTCCGTACAGGCGCGCGCCAAAGGTTTAGGGCCCGATGACGCCAGCTGGCCAGAAGACGGCTACCGTGGCGCGTACATTGTCGAGTTGGCCGAAAGCTTTATGCGCGGCGACACCGTCACCGCCGCCGACCAGCAGGTCACAGGTACAAAAAACGCCGACGATTTAGAAGCAATCCGCCAGTTTGCGGTCGCTTACTTACGCCACGAGCAGGACCTCGATCTCAAAGCCTTTGCCGTGAACTTCGATGTCTATTTCCTTGAATCTTCGCTCTACAAAGACGGCAAGGTCGAAGCGGCGGTGCAAAAGCTGATTGCCAACGGCTACACCTACGAAGAAGGCGGCGCTTTGTGGCTGCGCACCACCGATTTTGGCGACGATAAAGACCGCGTGATGCGTAAAACCGATGGCGGCTACACCTATTTCGTGCCCGACGTCGCTTACCATCTCGACAAGTGGAATCGTGGCTTTGTGCAGGTAATTAACGAGCAGGGCGCCGATCACCACAGCACCATCACCCGCGTGCGCGCAGGCTTGCAAGCGCTCAATGCGGGCATCCCGCAAGGCTGGCCAAGCTATGTGCTGCACCAAATGGTGACGGTGATGAAAGGCGGCGAAGAAGTGAAAATCTCCAAGCGTGCAGGCAGCTATGTCACCCTGCGCGACCTGATCGACGAGGTGGGGCGTGACGCCACGCGCTTCTTCTTGGTGGCGCGCAAAGCCGATGCGCAAATGACCTTCGATATCGACCTTGCGCGTTCGCAATCCGCCGACAACCCCGTGTATTACATTCAGTATGCCCATGCGCGTGTATGCTCGATTTTCCGCAAACTGGAGGCCGAGAACATTCACTGGAGCGTGGCCGAAGGCATTGCCGCCTTGGGCAAGCTGGAGCTGGAAAGCGAGAAGAACTTGATGGTCAACTTAGGGCGCTATCCTGAAGTGCTGGCCAATGCCGCCAAACTTCATGAGCCACACTTGGTCGCCAACTACCTGCGCGATTTGGCGGGTGATTTCCACACTTGGTACAACAGCGAAAAAACGCTGGTCGAAGACGTGGCGCTGCGTAATGCGCGCTTGGCTTTGGCGCAGGCGGTGCGCCAAGTGATTTCTAATGGCTTCGATTTACTGGGTGTCGGTGCGCCCACAGAAATGTAACAAAGGTTTTTATGGCTAAAGCAAAAAAACAAGATACGCCCAAGTGGGTGTGGGTATTAGTACCTGCACTCTTTGTCTTTTTCGTCGGTTTTTTACTGTACCTGTCTACTTTGCCTGCCAGCAAAGACGACCATTCGTTCAGCAAAGACTTGGCAAAATTCGTTCAAGAAAATCGCCCGCAGAAAAAAGCCGAGCCTGCTCCCCAAGAAGGCAAAGCCAGCAAGCCTGAGCCTTATGCCTCAGACTACGAGTTTTATCAGCTGCTGGAGAGCCAAAAGATCGAAACCTCCAAGGTGGATGCTTATAAATCCACGCCCAAGGACAACGCGGATGTGATTTATCGTCTGCAAGTGGCCTCGTTTCGCAACAAAGAGGATGCCGATCGTTTGCGCGCCAATTTGATCATCGAAGGCTTAAACGCCAGCATTCAATCCAGCGAAGTGAAGGGCACCACTTGGCACCGCGTGGTGGTAGGGCCTTTTAGCAATCGCTCGGCCATGAACAAGGCACAAGACCGCTTGGCAGCGCGCAAACTCAGCCCTATCGAGATGAAAGAAACCGTTAAAAAGTAATAAGCATGTAATTTTTTATTACTTCAGTTATTAAAAAACTCTCCCTACACTGCCCGCCAGTTTCATTAGGGAGAGCACCGTGTTGTCACTGCCTCTAAGTCGTTTTCTCGTTGTTTTTGCCCTCTGCACCAGCGCGGTCGCAGCGCTCGCACAAGACATTCTGCTCAACGCTTCTTACGACGTTTCACGCGAGCTTTACAAAGACATCAACCCCGCTTTTGCTGCCAGCCAAGGGGGCAATGTCCGCATTAGCCAATCGCATGGCGCGGCCAGTAAGCAAGTGCTCTCCGTCAGCAACGGCTTGCCCGCCGATGTCGTTACCCTAAATCAAACGCCCGATATCGACGCCCTCGTGGCGCGCGGCTTAGTGAAAAGCACTTGGCGCAGCGAGTTTCCACACCAAGCCTCGCCTTACACCACCACCACCGTATTTTTGGTGCGCAAAGGCAACCCCAAGCACATTCAAGACTGGAGCGACCTCGCTCGCGCCGAT
>JAYRHO010000412.1:0-12408 GCA_041907245.1 Saccharospirillaceae bacterium | reverse complement strand
AGCTGGCCATCGACCGCGCCAAAGAATTGTTCGGCGCCAAATACGCCAACGTGCAACCGCACTCAGGCTCTCAAGCCAACACCGCTGTGTACTTTGCTCTGTGCCAGCCTGGCGACACCATTTTGGGTATGAGCTTGGCACACGGCGGCCACTTAACTCACGGCGCGAATGTGTCTTTCTCTGGTCGCGTGTATAAGTCTGTGCAGTACGGATTGAACCCTGCAACGGGTGAAATCGACTACGCCGAAGTCGAGCGTTTGGCCGTGGAACACAAGCCCAAAATGATCGTCGCGGGCTTTTCTGCCTACTCTCGCGTGGTTGACTGGAAACGCTTCCGCGACATCGCGGACAAAGTGGGCGCTTACTTGTTTGTCGATATGGCGCACGTCGCAGGCTTGATTGCCGCAGGCGTTTACCCAAGCCCAGTGGGCATCGCCGACGTGGTGACCACCACCACCCACAAAACCCTGCGCGGCCCTCGTGGCGGCTTGATTTTGGCCAACGACAACGAAGAAATTAACAAGCGCTTAAACTTCGCCGTATTCCCAGAATCTCAAGGCGGCCCCTTGATGCACATCATCGCGGCCAAGGCGGTGTGCTTCAAAGAAGCCATGAGCCCCGAATACAAAACCTACCAAGCTCAGGTAGTGAAAAACGCCCAAGCCATGGCCAAAACCTTTATTGAGCGTGGCATTAACGTGGTGTCAGGCGGCACCGACGACCACCTGTTCTTGGTCAGCTTGATTGGCAAAGAATACACAGGTAAAGACGCGGACGCGGCCTTAGGTCGTGCCAACATCACCGTCAACAAAAACGCCGTACCCAACGACCCACGTTCACCTTTCGTAACCTCTGGTTTGCGTATCGGTACGCCTGCTATTACCACTCGTGGCTTTAAAGAAGCCGAAGCGGTGCAGCTGGCTGGCTGGATCTGCGACGTACTCGACGGCTTAGAAAACGGCACTTCCGACAAAGTCGAAGCCGAAGTTAAAGCCAAAGTCATCGCGCTGTGTGACAAGTTCCCCGTCTATCAGGACTAAGTCCGCTGGGTGCTTGGTGCTTGGTGCTTGGTGCTTGGTGCTTGGTGCTGGGCGCTGGGTGCTTGGTGCTTGGTGCTTGGTGCTCGGTTTATGCGTAGGGGCGGCCATTGGCCGCCCTTTTGCTGTCTGGCAACAATCATTTTCGCTATTTCTTTATGCTTCTATCTCTAAGGGAGTAGGTGCTTGGCGGATATTCACCCCGAAACCATAGCGCCCAAGTCGAGTTAAAAAGTAACGGTTCGCGCCAAAAGTACGCTTTAACAGTGACTTCGCGCCATAAGGGGTGCAAGTTCGCCAAGTTACTTGCATCTGGCAGGGCGGCACAGCCCAAAACACCGCAAAAAATTGTCCGATACTTACCTTTTGTGCTGGTTCGCTCTTGGCTTTAATGGCAGGACTTCTAAAAACCATAACAATAATTACATCAGGGAGCGTCGCGCCATGACCACTCAAGCAACTGCCGCAACAACCATCCGCCAAGCCGCTGGCGACAAAGCAAATATCCCACCTCGTCGTATGGATTTTGTTTTTGCTGAAGACACCAAGCGCTACTGGTACAAAGACAGCCCGTTTTTAACCACCTTCTGGACGACCCTGTCCACGCTCTTTCCCGAAGGCGAAACCTTTTTCGTAGATTCGGTGAAAAACTACCGCGACCAGGTGAAAGATCCTGTGTTGAAAGCGCAAGTTTCTGGCTTTATTGGCCAAGAAGCCATGCACTCCAAAGAACACGCCGCCTTTAACGAGCTGGCCGATAAACACGGCTTTCCTGCCGCCAATCTCGACCGCGATTTGGGCTACTTACTGCGCTTTGGCCGCAAGGTACTGCCCAAGAAAACCCAGCTGGCCGTTACCGTTTGCCTAGAGCATTACACCGCCATTTTGGCCGAGCAACTGCTGCGTGACCCCATGCACCAAGCCAACATACAAGACCCTGAAGCCATGAAGCTGTGGATGTGGCACGCATTGGAAGAAAACGAACACAAAATCGTGGCTTACGATGTCTACAACTTGGTTGGCGGTGGCTACTTACAGCGCACGCTGGTGATGCTGCTAACCACCCTGATTTTCTTCAGCGTGGTGGGCATTGGGCACATTCGTATGCTCTGGGCCGACGGCAAGCTCTTTGATATTAAAAACAACCTCAAGGGCATGTGGTTCTTGTGGGGCTTTAAAGGCTTGTTCCCCAAACTATTGCCTCAGTACCTCGACTTCTTCCGCCCAGGCTTCCACCCCAACGACCACGACACCGTGCAGTTGTTGGACGACTGGCGTCAAAAAATGCTGAGCGCAGGCGGCGTGCTGTACGAACAAATGGAAAACGCCAAAGCGGCTCGCGCCACACGCACCGCGAAAGCCTAAGCGTGCTGGGGTTGGGCGTCTTTCGTGCACAGCGTCACTCCCAACTCCTTAGCGCCCTAGCACTTCGGGCGCAAATCCCTTAAAATCGCGGCTCTTTTTCTGGCTGCTCTTTATCCTATGCACTGTCCCTTTTGCGCTCATCCTGACACCAAAGTTATCGACTCGCGCTTAGTGGCCGATGGCGAGCAGATTCGTCGCCGCCGTGAGTGCATCAGCTGCGGTGAGCGTTTCACCACCTTTGAAAGCGCCGAGCTGGTGATGCCGCGCATCATCAAACAAAGCGGTACGCGCGAGCCTTTCGACGAAAATAAACTCCTTTCTGGTATTCAGCGTGCGCTGGAAAAGCGCCCTGTGAGCATTGAAGACATCGATGCCGCCATGACTCGCATCAAACAAAAGCTGCGCGCCACAGGCGAGCGTGAAGTACCAAGCCGCACTTTGGGTGAGTGGGTGATGGATGAGCTGCGTCAGCTTGATGAAGTGGCCTATGTGCGCTTTGCCTCGGTGTACCGCAGCTTTAAAGACTTGGACGAGTTTCGCGCCGAAATTGAGCGCGTATCCTCTGCTCGCCAAACCCTATGAATCACGAATACTACATGGCGCACGCGCTGCGCTTGGCACGCTTGGGCTTGTACAGCACCAGCCCCAATCCGCGTGTGGGCTGCGTGCTGGTTAAAGATGGCGAAATAGTGGGCGAGGGCTGGCACCAAAAAGCAGGCGAAGGCCATGCTGAAGTACGCGCTCTGGCCATGGCAGGGGCGCGCGCTCAAGGTGCCACCGCTTACGTTACCCTAGAGCCGTGCAGCCACTATGGGCGTACCCCGCCTTGTGCTAACGCTTTGATTACCGCAGGAGTCAGCCGCGTCGTCGGCGCTTGCTTTGACCCCAATCCACAGGTGGCGGGGCGTGGCTACCAGCTGTTGCGCGATGCGGGTATCGAGGTGATTACGCCTTGCCTAGAGCGCGAAGCCCAGGTTCTGAATGCGGGTTTTATGCAGCGCATGAGCACAGGCTTGCCGCGCGTCACTGTTAAACTGGCGCAAAGTTTGGATGGCCGCACCGCCATGGCCAGCGGTGAAAGCCAGTGGATTACGGGCGCACCCGCACGCGCCGATGTACAGCGTTTGCGCGCACAAAGCTGCGCCATAGTCACAGGGGCGGATTCGGTGTTGCTGGATAATCCTGCCATGACAGTACGTCATGCCGAGGCAGGCATCGAGCTGGAGCCTAGGCTGTGGCGGCAGCCACTGCGAGTGATTATCGACGGCCAGCAGCGTTTAACAGGGCAGGAGCGCATCTTCGCGCAAGTAGGCGATATTTTACTGGCCGTTACCGATGCCCAAGCGGTTCGGGTATCGCGCCCTACTGAGCTTGGCCAGCTGCATATTTGGCCTAGCCCCAAAACCGCAGCGGGCAAGGTCGATTTACTCGCGCTGTTGCACGAGCTGGCGCGCTTAGGAATGAATAACGTCCTCGTCGAGAGCGGTGCTAAACTGGCGGGCGCTTTTGTGCAGCAAAAACTGGCGCAAGAGCTGGTGCTTTATATCGCCCCAACTTTACTGGGCAGCCAAGCGCGGCCGCTGCTGGCGTTGGGCTTAGAGCACATGGCCGAGCAAGCACGTATGAATTGGCAAGACGTACGGCAAGTGGGCGACGACTTGCGCGTGGTACTGAGTTTTTAAACGACCAACTTCGGGGTGGTTATGTCTTTGAATACGATTGAAGAAATCCTAGAGGATTTCAAAGCAGGCAAGATGGTCATTCTGATGGATGACGAAGGCCGCGAGAACGAAGGCGATATCATAGTGGCGGCAGAAAAAGTCACGCCTGAAATCATCAACTTTATGGCGACCGAAGCGCGCGGCTTGATTTGCCTAACCTTGACGGGCGAGCGCTGCGACTATTTGGGCTTGCCCTCGATGGTCAGCGGCAACGGCTCGAAATTTGGTACGCCTTTTACCGTTTCCATCGAAGCCGCCGAAGGCGTGACCACAGGCATTTCCGCTTACGACCGCGCCACCACCATTTTAAAAGCGGTGTCGCCCATGTCTAAGCCTGAAGACATAGTACAGCCTGGCCATATTTTCCCGCTGCGCGCGCGTGCAGGTGGGGTGTTAAGCCGCGCAGGTCACACCGAAGCAGGTTGCGACTTGGCACGCTTGGCAGGGCTTACGCCCGCTTCTGCCATCGTTGAAGTGATGAACGCCGACGGCACTATGGCGCGCCGCCCAGAGCTGGAAGTCTTTGCCAAAAAACACGGCATTAAAATTGGCACCATTGCCGATTTGATTCACTACCGCATTTCCCATGAAAAAACCGTCGAAGCCGTGGGCTGCGACACCGTCCACAGCCAATGGGGCGAGTTTAAGCTGCACACTTTCCGTGACCGCATCCAAGGTGAAACGCACTTGGCTTTGACTATGGGCGAGATCAAGGCCGATGAGCCTACCTTGGTACGAGTGCAAAATAACAACGTGCTGCGCGATGCCTTGGGTTTGCGTAAATCGGGCGACAGCTGGTCTTCAGGCCATGCTTTAGCGCGCATTGCCAAAGAAGGCAAAGGCGTTCTGGTGTTGCTCTCACCCAGTGTGGCAGGCGATATCGACGAGTATTTGGATTCTTTGCTCGGGCGCGTGCGCGCACCGCGTCGCGTCAACAAAGACAGCCCAGGCGCGTTCTTAACCATCGGCACAGGCTCGCAAATCCTGCGTGAGTTGGGCGTACAAAAAATGCGTTTATTAAGCTCTGAAGTGAAGTTTGGCGGCATCTCAGGCTTTAATTTAGAAATTACTGAATACCTTCCTTTTACTGAATAGGTGACCTATGAAATCCATTAAAACCATCGAGGGCAACCTCACTCCCAATGGCGGCCGCTATGCAATAGTGGTGGGTCGCTGGAACGCTTTTGTGGTGGAAAGCCTGCTTGAAGGCGCGGTCGATACCTTGCTGCGCCACGGTGTCGATGAAGACGACATCACCATAGTGCGCGCCCCAGGTGCTTTTGAAATCCCGCTGGTGGTGAAAAAAGTCTGCGAAACCGAGCTGTACGATGCCGTTATCGCCTTGGGCGCGGTCATTCGTGGCGGCACACCGCATTTTGAATACGTGGCAGGCCAAGCGGTGTCGGGTTTAACCAGCACCTCGTTGGAATACGGCATTCCTGTGACCTTCGGTGTGCTCACCGTCGATAGTATCGAGCAGGCCATCGAACGCGCTGGCACCAAAGCGGGCAATAAAGGCGAAGAAGCCGCCATTACCGCCTTTGAAATGGTGTCCTTAATGCAAGCGCTGGAGGACTAAGCGCCATGTCCAAAGCGACTCCCGCCGCGCGCCGTAAAGCGCGGCACTATGCGGTACAGGCTCTGTACCAATGGCAATTGGCAGGAGCCAACGTAGCGCAAATCGAAGCCGAGTTTCGCGCCGATAACGACATGAGCAAGGTCGATGTGGAGTATTTTCATGCGCTGCTGCATGGCGTACCCATGGAGAAATCCAATATCGACGAAAAAATTAAACCCTTGCTGGACAGACGCCTAGACGAAATGACGCCCGTCGAGCTGGCCATTGTGCGCCTGGGGGCTTACGAGATGCTGCACCGCATCGACGTACCCTACAAAGTGGTGATCAACGAAGCCATCGAGCTGACCAAAACCTTTGGTGCAACCGATGGCCATAAGTTTATCAACGGCGTGCTTGATAAACTGGCCCAGCGCGAGCGCAAAGTCGAAATGCAAGCGCCCAAAGCCAAGTAGGTAGGCACCCAGCAATAAGGAGAAGCCGATGAGCTTGAATGAGTTTGCCCTAATACGAACCTATTTCAGCCACGGCTTTCCGCCAAGCCCCGACACCCTCTTGGGCGTGGGCGACGACTGTTCCATCGTGCGCCCCCGCTCAGGCTATGAGCTGGTGCAAAGCATCGACACCCAAGTGGCCGATGTGCATTTCCCCGCTCAGGCCCCCGCCGATCTCATTGCCGAACGTGCGCTGCGCTGCGCTAGCTCCGACCTTGCCGCCATGGGCGCGATCCCGCAGGGCTTTCATCTTGCCCTGACCTTGCCACGAGCCGACGAAGCTTGGCTTTCTCGTTTTAGCCAAGGCTTAAAAGATAGCGCGCAGGAAATGGGCTTGGCGCTTTTAGGTGGCGACACCACGCGCGGCAAAGAATTGGTGATCAGCATTGCGGTGCAGGGCTGGGTGCCTCTGGGGCAAAGTTTAAAACGCAGCCAGGCTCAAATTGGCGATGAAATTTGGGTGTCCGATACCATCGGTTACGCGGCGCAGGCCTTGGCGGATGTGCTCAAAAACCCTGCGGATTTTTCAGGCCTAGCCAGGCATTATTATTTTCCGCAGGTGCAGTTTGAGCTTGGGCAAAAATTATTGGGTCTGGCGCACGCCTGCATGGATATTTCCGATGGCCTTTTGCAAGACGCCGCGCATATAGCCAAAGCTTCAGGCGTGAGTTTGCGTTTTGATGCCGCTGCCATTCCGACTCCTGCATCCTGTTTAAGTGAAAAATGGTGGCACTGTGTGACAGGGGGCGATGATTATCAGCTGCTCTTTACTGCACCGAAAAAGCACCATCGTGATTTACAAAATCTACGCTTAGAGCACAGCGGTTTATGCTGTGTGGGCGAGGTGATTGCACGAGAAAATAACGACGTACAACTGCTGGCCGAGGGCAAAGCAATCACGCTGCCTGCGCAGCAAGGTTTTGCGCACTTTTAATTTTATTGCGAGGTTAATATGAAAAAAACGGCTCTGATTTTTGCTCTATTTTTTTTCGCAGTTTCGCCCTTTATCCACGCACAAGAGCGCTACATCCAAGTGCAAGGTAAAGGCAGCGTCGAAGTGTATCCCGATTTCATGACTTACACTTTGTGGGTGCGTGCGCAGGACAAAGACGCCACCTTGGCCAAGCAAAAAGTGGATAAATCGGTCAATGCCATTTTGCAATTAGCCAAAACTTATAAAATTGCCGACACACACATTCAGGCCGACGATTTTCGCCGCAATCCTGTGTACGAATGGGTGAATAATCAGCGCAAAAATCAGGGCGAAGAAATTAGCCGCTCTTTGCGTATTGAGCTGCACGATTTAACCAAACAAACCGAATTTTTACAGGCGTTAACGGCTATTGCCCTGGTGCAAATTCAAAATAATGAGCTGGGTTTTGCCAATTTAAATGCGGCGCGTGAGCAGGCTTTAACTCAGGCTTTGCAAAATGCCAAACAAAAAGCCGAAAAAATGGCGGCAGTGCTCAATGCAAGCGTTGGGAAAGTCTTGATTATTCAAGATCAGAGCGGTGCAACCGAGCCGCCTATTATGCCTTTGCGCATGAGTGCTGCGGCAAAAATGGAAGACGCTGCACCGCAATTACTGCAAGCACAAGAAATTCAAGAGCAAGTCAGTGTCACTTTCGAGCTGCAATAACATGACGGAAAAAAACTTAGTTAAGGGCATTTATCGCCATTACAAAGGCCATCTTTATCAGGTTCTGGAGGTGGTAACGCACAGCGAAACCGAAGAAAAATTGGTGCTTTATAAAGCCCTGTACGGTGATTTTGGTTTGTGGGTACGCCCGCTTTCGATGTTTGCTGAAACTGTCTCTGTGGCGGGTAAAACTTTACCGCGCTTTGAGCTGATTCAACCCTTGGAAAAATCGTTATGACGCCTGCGGTCAATGCGCTAAAAAAAGCCAAGATTGCCTTTTCGCTGCACGAATACGAGCACGACCCCAGTGTGCAATCTTACGGTGAGGAAGCGGCTCAGGCTTTGGGGTTAAATCCCGATCAAGTTTTTAAAACTTTGTTGGTCAGTTTAACTGGGCATAAAAGCACGCTGGCGGTAGCGGTTTTACCCGTATCGCACCGTTTGAGCTTAAAGGCCATCGCCAAAGTCTTGGGCGCGAAAAAAGCCGATATGGCCGACCCACAAGTGGCCGAGCGCACGACGGGCTATGTGGTCGGTGGTATCAGTCCTTTGGGGCAGAAAAAAGCGCTACCTACAGTGATCGATGCCAGCGCCCAAGCCTTGCCCAGCATCAACGTCAGTGCGGGTAAGCGCGGGCTTGAAATCGAACTTTCCCCTACCGACCTTGCCACCCTAACGCGCGCCAGCTTCGCCGCCATTACCGAGTAACCTTTCTCTTTGTCTCCTTAACTGTTGTTTCGCCGTTTAGGTCGTGTTTAGCGGCTTTGGCTGAGCGGCTACTTTTCGGCACACAATTCGCAGGCACGCCGTAAATACATCCTTGTACGCTCTCTGTTGCCATCGATCCCCAGGATGGGGTGAATGCCGCGCTTGTCGGGAACAAGAAGCGGCCAGGCAATCTACGTCCTGCTCCTTGTGTACCGAAACGCCGCGCCAAAGCCGCCTAAAGAGCCAAGTAGGTAATCCCAAGCGGGAGCATTTAAAAGAAAGGGAAGTAGGCTAGAAAAAAGCCGCCTGAGAAGGCGGCTTAGAATAGGTTAGGAAACCTGAACAGGAATATCGAAGCTGGTGTGGCTGACGCTGTTGTCGGCGCTGTTGATGTACACCATTTTGGGTTTGTGCGCATCGGCTTCTTTGTCGTCAAAGTTGCCGTAGGTGCAAATAATTAAAATATCGCCTTTTGCGGCCAAACGTGCCGCAGCACCGTTGACCGAAATGGTTCCAGAGCCGTCCTCGGCACGAATAATATAGGTCGTAAAACGCGCACCGTTGGTGACGTTGTAGATCTGAATTTGTTCGAACTCACGCATACCCGCGAGGTCCAATAACTTGCCGTCAATGGCGCAAGAGCCTTCATAATTGAGCACAGAGTGAGTCACTTTGGCCTTATGAAGCTTGGCTTTGAGCATAATGGACTGCATAGCAAACCCTTTCGTTAATTATCACAAGTGGTTGCCAGAAATTACCGCTTCTGGCCGTCGTCGTGAGCTCGCATTGAGCGCGTCAGTACAATTAAGGCGGCGAAGTATGCCTTAATCATTACCCTGATTCAACACCAGTTCAAGGTTGTCAATCAGGCGTGCTTTGCCTAAAAACGCCGCCCCTAAAATTACAATTTGCGTATCGGCAAGGGTTGCAGGCGTAAGGTCTTGGCTGCGGCGAACTTCCAAATAGTCGGTGTTAAAACCGTGCTGATTCAGGCGTAGCCTTGCTGCTTCTAAGCTGGCATTTAAATCCTTTTGTGCGCGAAAGTCTGCGGCAATCTCATTCAAGGTTTGGTAAAGAGCGGGCGCTAGGGCGCGTTCTTCGGCCGTGAGATAGCCGTTGCGCGAGCTTAATGCCAAGCCGTCGTTCGCGCGCATAGTAGGCACGCTAACGATTTGAATAGGAAGGTTTAAATCGGCCACCATTTTGCGAATCACGGCCACTTGCTGAAAATCTTTTTGACCAAAGAAGGCGAGGTCGGCTTGCACCATATTAAAAAGCTTGGTGACGACTGTGGATACGCCATCAAAGTGCCCAGGGCGGCTGCCGCCACACAAGCCTTCAGACACCACAGGCACATGCACTGTGCTTTGCTCGCTTTGACCTGCGGGGTACATTTCATCGACATCGGGGGCAAAGAGCAGGTCGCATTTTGCGGCCTGCAACAGGGCTTGGTCAGCGGCGAGGGTGCGCGGGTAGCGCTCCAGATCGCTTTTGTCGTTGAACTGCAAAGGGTTCACAAAAATACTGGCCACCACAAAGTCCGTGCGCGCCTTGGCTTGGTTCACCAGGCTTATATGGCCATCGTGCAAGTTGCCCATGGTGGGCACAAAGCCAATGCTGTGGCCGTGGCTGCGCGCGGCTTTGACCTGAGCGCGCAGTTCTTTAACGCTGTGAACGGTAATCATGCTTGAAACTCGTATTCGGCCGAGGGGAAGGCACCGCTTTTGACTTCATCGGCGTAGGCTTTAAAGGCGTCTTGAATAGAGCGGCCCGAGCTTAGGAAGTTTTTGACAAACTTAGCAGGGCGCGGGTTTAAGCCAAGCAGGTCGTGCACCACCAAGACTTGGGCGTCGGTGCTCGCGCCTGCGCCAATGCCGACAACGGGCACTTTTACCGCGTCGGTAATGCGCTTGGCCAAGGGGCTGGGAACGCATTCAAGCAAGATCATATCGGCACCTGCGTTGGCGAGGGCGATGGCGTGTTCGAGCATGGCGTCGGCGGCGGCTTGGTCGCGGCCTTGCACGCGGTAGCCACCAAACTTATTGACGGATTGGGGCGTAAGCCCCAAGTGCGCACAGCTGGGCACGCCTTGGCGGGATAAGGATTCAATCAGCGGAATCAGCCAGCTGTCGCCTTCGACTTTGATCATGTGCGCGCCTGCTTGCATCACCGCTTTGGCGCAGGCCAAGCCTTGCTCAACCGTGCCGTAGCTCATAAAAGGCAGGTCGGTAATGATAAATGCTTGATTTTGGGCTTGTTTGTTACCGCGCGCGACGGCGGCGGTGTGGTAGGCCATATCGGCCACCGAAACAGGCAAAGTGCTGTCCTGCCCTTGCACGACATTGCCTAACGAGTCGCCAACCAGCAGCACTTCGATACCCGCATTGGCCGCGTGCATGGCGTAAGTGGCGTCGTAGGCGGTGAGCATGGCAAATTTTTCGTGACGTTCTTTCATGGCCTGCAATGAGCGGATGCTAATGGCACTCATGGGAGGTCTCCTTTGGCTGAAAGTGGGCAATGAGGGCGTATTGTGCTGATACAGGTGGGCAGGTCAACCGTTTTTTACAGGCTAGGGTTAGGCGCGCAGATACAGCCAACCTTGCTCTAAGGAGAAGGGAATGGCTTGCAGCTGCTCGCCTTGGCAGGGGCCGCTGATGCATTGGCCGCTGTCGATCAAAAACAGCGCACCGTGATGGCAGCATTGAATCAAACTGGCGCTGGGGTCTAAAAATTGATGTTCTTGCCAGTCGAGGTTACAGCCTAAATGCGGGCATTGATTGCGATACAGAAAAATCTGCCCGTGCTTGCGTACCGCAAAATAATGCTGCCCTTGATGTTCAAGGCCAAGGCTTTGCCCTTCCGCAATGGAATCTATGTGGCACAATGCCTGCACTTTTTGCCTCCTTAGAATGCTATGCGCTCATCTTTTTTACTGAAATCCAAGCATATCGGCCTTGCTTGGTTGTTGCTACCTATCTGGGTGTTGGCCTTGGGTATTTTGCTGGGCAGTCAAAGTGCCTCGTGGCTGTTTGCGAATGAGCTTGGGCAAACGGTTCTTTGGGAAATTCGCTTGCCGCGCGTGCTGTTGGCCTTTGTGATTGGGGCGATGTTGGCCTTAGCGGGGGTGCTGATTCAAGGCATGGTGCGTAATCCTTAGGCCGACCCAGGGCTTATCGGTGTGTCAGGCGGTGCGACTGTGGGCGTGGCCTTGTTGTTGTTATTGATGAGTGCGGGTTTTACGTTGTCGGCTTGGATGCTGCCTGTGGCGGCGGTGCTTGGGGCGCTTTTGGCGCTGATGCTCGTGCTGCGCATCGGCGCTGTGAGCGCCACCGATTCCATGACCTACTTGATTCTGGCGGGCATAGCGGTCAGTACGCTTAGCGGTGCGCTCTTGGGGTTGTTTTCGTATTTGGCTTCCGACAGCGCGTTGCGGCAGCTGAGTTTTTGGTCTTTGGGTAGCCTCAGTGCCGCCAGCTGGCCGTGGCTGTACAGCTGCGCCGCAATGCTGCTGGTGCTCACGCTGTTTTGGTGGCGCAAAACTTCGGCCTTGGACGCTTTGTTGCTGGGGGATGTCGAAGCGCGTTCGCTGGGCGTGAACGTGCGCAGCCTAAAGCGCCAAGTGGTGCTCTGTACGGCCGCGCTGGTGGGTCTGGCGGTGGCGGTGTGCGGCATCATTGGTTTTATTGGTTTGGTGTGCCCGCATTTGGCGCGACTGTTAACAGGGGCAACGCACAGGCGCGTGCTGCCTTTGGCCATGTTGCTTGGCGGGATGCTGCTGGTGTTGGCCGATGCACTGGCGCGCAGCCTGATTGCCCCAGCCGAAATACCTGTTGGTATGTTAACGGCGCTGGTGGGTGGACCGGTGTTT
>JAYRHO010000411.1:0-3346 GCA_041907245.1 Saccharospirillaceae bacterium | reverse complement strand
TGAAGGCAAACGCCCTGTGGGTATGGCGCTCTTTGGTGTGACCGCGACCTTTGCCCCAACCATTGGCCCGACCTTAGGCGGCTATCTGACCGAGGTGTTCAGCTGGCATTACATTTTTTATATCAACGTCCTGCCTGGGCTTTTGGTGATGTGGCTCCTGGCGAAAGGCTTGGATAAAACCGAAGGCGACGCCAAGCAGCTTAAGCGCATTGATATTTCAGGCATGCTCACTATGGCAGTGGGGCTAGGAAGCTTGCAGGTGATGCTGGAGGAGGGCGCGAAAGACGATTGGTTCGATGCTGTTTACATTCGTTGGCTGGCACTGACGGCCTTTTTGTGTCTGGTATTTTTTGTGCGCAAACAATTGCGCAGCCCGCACCCGCTGGTGGATTTGCGCCTCTTTGCCAACCGTGATTTCAGCCTAGCCTGCGTGGCTTATTTTATGCTCGGCGCGGGCTTGTTTGGCTCGGTGTACTTGGTGCCTTTGTATTTGGCCTCGGTGCACGATTACACCGCGCTGGATATTGGCTTGGTGTTGATGTGGGGCGGCTTTACCCAGCTGCCGTTTTTCCCGCTGCTGCCCAAAATCATGACCAAGGTTCAGGCCAAATACTTGGTGGCCGCAGGCTTTGCGGTAATGGGTGTCAGTATGCTGATGAACACCAGCATGACGGTGGAATACACGGGCCTGTATTTAATCCCTGCGCTTTTGGTGCGTGCCGTGGGGCAGCCTTTTGTGATGGTACCGCTGTCGGTGATGTCCTCGGCGAACCTTCGCCAAGAAGACGCACCTTCGGCCTCGACGCTTTATAACGTCATGCGTAATTTAGGCGGTGCGGTTGGCGTGGCCTTGCTGGCTACTCTGCTCACCAAACGCACGCAGTTTCATAGTATTCAGCTGCAAGAAACCTTGCTGCAAGGCAATCAAAATGCCGTGGAGTATTTGCGCAATTTAGGGCAGGTGCTAGGTGGCGCCGATGTGCAAAACTACGCCATGCTGGCGCAGACCATCAAACGCCAAGCCAGCGTGATGGCCTATAACGAGGCCTTTTTACTGGTCGGCCTGATGCTGTTTTTGGCTTCGCTGGCCAGCTTGCTGATTCGCCCGCCCGCCGCCAATGCCCCAGCGCCCACGGCAGGGCATTGAGGTAATTTGCGCTTTGTTGGGCTTTAGCATAAAATGCGCGCCCTTATTGTAGGTGCTGAGTGCCAATATCCTGTGATGGCGGTATTCAGTGAAATAAATGGCAGGTGATTTCAAAGCCTGCTCTTGGTAAAACGATCGGAGTAAAAACTTATGGTAGTAATCCGTTTAGCCCGTGGCGGTTCTAAAAGACGCCCTTTCTATAGCATCAACGTAGCCGATTCTCGCAATGCCCGCGACGGTCGCTTTATCGAGCGCATTGGTTTCTTTAACCCCATTGCTCGCGGTCAAGAAGAGTCCTTCCGTGTGGACTTGGCTCGTGTGAACTACTGGCTGGAAAAAGGTGCTCAGCCCTCTGAGCGCGTTGCTGAAATCATCAAGCTTGCACAAAAAGCTTAAGATCAGCGCGGAGTACGAATTTTGACTGAACAGTACGCAGAACAAGAGCTAAGTGTCCTTGGCAAAGTGTCTACTGCGTTTGGTATTAAAGGCTGGTTAAAGGTGCATTCCTACACCGACCCCGATACCAATATTTTGGATTATCCCGTTTGGCATTTAAAAATTGGCGAGCAGTGGAAAAAGTTCAAAGTCAAAGACAGTCAGATTCACAATAAAGGCTTGGCTGTAGCCTTGGAAGGAATACAAGACCGTGATGCCGCTTTGGCGCTGTCGCAAGTCCTGATTGCCGTACCAAGCAGCGAACTGCCGAAGCTGGAAGACAACGAATATTATTGGTTTCAGCTGATTTCCCTTAGAGTGGTCAACACTCAGGGTGAATTACTGGGCCAAGTGGCAGAGCTACTGGACAGTGGCGGTGGCAATCAAGTGATGCGAGTGGCGAGCTGCGCAGGCAGTATCGACCAGCAAGAGCGCTTGATTCCTTTCGTCGATGCCATAGTTCTGGAAGTGAGCCTAGAGCAGAAAACGCTCTTGGTTGACTGGCAAGCGGATTATTAACGGTGTGGTTTGGAGTTATCTCGCTCTTTCCTGAGATGTTTAAAGCGTTAACCGATTTTGGCGTAACCAGCCGAGCGGTAAAGCAAGGAAAGGTCAGCGTGCAGTGTTGGAATCCTCGTGATTTCACCCATGATAACTACCAAACAGTGGACGATCGTCCGTACGGTGGCGGCCCCGGCATGTTGATGAAAATTCAACCTCTGCGTGATGCCATCCACGCTGCCAAACAGGCAGCTGGGGAGGGCGCCAAGGTGATTTATTTATCACCCCAAGGGCGCAAACTGGATCAAAAAGGTGTCTTGGAATTAGCCCAAGCCTCCAAGCTGATCTTGGTTGCCGGACGTTACGAGGGTATTGATGAGCGTTTAATCGAGAGCGAAATCGACGAAGAGTGGTCTTTAGGCGATTTCGTGTTAAGTGGCGGTGAACTGCCTGCGATGACGCTGATGGATGCTTTGATTCGATTGGTGCCTGGCGTGCTAGGTCATGAAGAATCGGCTCAGCAAGACTCCTTTATGGCAGGCTTGTTGGATTGCCCACACTACACTCGTCCTGAGGTTTACGCAGGACAGGCCGTACCCGAGGTGCTGCTAAGCGGCAACCACGAGAAAATCCGTAAGTGGCGATTAAAACAGTCACTGGGTCGCACTTGGCAAAGAAGGCCGGATTTACTGGACAGCTTGGAACTGACTAAAGAGCAACAAAAGCTATTAACAGAGTATCGACGCGAGCAAGAACTCGCAGATAACTTGGGAGCGAACAATGAGCAGCAAGAACCTGATTATCCAACAAATTGAAAATGCACAACTGAAAACCGACATCCCTGCTTTCGGCGCTGGCGATACCGTTATCGTGAACGTGAAAGTAAAAGAAGGCGATCGTGAGCGTGTGCAAGCGTACGAAGGCGTGGTTATCGGCATACGCAATCGCGGTCTGAACTCCGCATTCACCGTGCGTAAAATTTCTCACGGCGTAGGCGTAGAGCGTACCTTCCAAACTCACAGCCCTATGGTTGCGAGCATCGAAGTGAAACGTCGCGGTGACGTGCGCAAAGCCAAACTGTACTATCTGCGTGAGCGCAGCGGTAAATCTGCACGTATCAAAGAGAAAATCTAGTTTTCTTCCGATACCAAAACGGGCCTTATGGCCCGTTTCTTTTTTGAACCAAAGGCAGAGGCGGGAGTCACACTCTGCGTTAAAACGAGGCGGTTATTATGAAAAAATACTTAGTTACTCTGTTGTTTT
>JAYRHO010000410.1:0-10316 GCA_041907245.1 Saccharospirillaceae bacterium | reverse complement strand
ACCAGCTACGAAGAATGGCAAAAAAATACTTTGTATAAGCTCAACAACGATAAAACTTACAGTAAAGTCAGCGATGAGCTAACCAGCAAAAATATCAGCAGCCTTGCCGCCGTTGAAGAAGCGCTGTGGCTGGGTTATCAAGATAACGGCAATGTCATTATTCGCTTGGATGCCCGCAAAGATTTCGCTCAAGCCAAACCCTTAGCTGAAATCCAGCTCAGTAAAGTAACAACGCTACTCAAACCCGTCAAAATCGACTTTATTAAAACCAACAAAGAAGTTTCGGCCTTGTAAGACTCTGCTACACTGAGCGCCTTTTGGCGCTTAGTGTTTATAAGGATTTGCTATGGGTAATCGTCTTTCAAAAATCTCAACCAAAACTGGGGATGCGGGTGAAACTGGCCTTGCAGGCGGCTCGCGGGTTTTTAAAACTCATGCACGCATCACCACCCTTGGTGATATCGACGAATTAAACTCTTGGCTGGGGATGTTGCGCGCCAAGCTTGCCACCCAGGATGATTTACAAGATTTACTTGCACGCCTTCAGCATGATTTATTCGATCTAGGCGGTGAGATGGCCATGCCTGGCCATGAGCTACTGAAAGAAGAAATGCTGACTTTGGTCGAAGAAAAAATTGTGTTTTACAACGAAACTCTGCCTTATTTAAAAGAATTTATTTTACCAGGTGGTACGGAGCAAGCATCGATAGCGCATATGGCTCGCGCCGTTTGCCGCCGCGCCGAACGCTCTTACGTTGCCGCCATGCAAGACGATGCCAGCATAGGAAAGCTTGGGCTTAAATATTTAAATCGTTTATCAGATTTACTTTTTGTGTTGGCGCGCATTTTGGCGCGCCGCGAAGGGGGTAGCGAAGTGCTGTGGGAAAGCCGCTACCGTCGTTAACTAGACTTTAAATTGCCCAACTTTTTCTGAAAGCTCTTGGGCAATTTCTTGCATTTTGCGTACTTCTTTTACGGTATTGTCGGCATTATCTGCGGTTTCTTGGCCACTGTTGCGTACCTGTGCCAAATTACCCTCTAAGGCCAAAGTCTGCTCGCGCTGCACGCTGGCGGTGCTGGAAATATCGGTCGTTTTTTCTTTAATGTCATCCATGCTGACGCGAATTTCACGCAAAGTCTCTGTGACCTTACCCGATTGCTCCACGGTTTTTCCTACAATGCTGCGGTTATTTTCCATAGTCGTCACCGCATGACCAATATTGCCTTGAATTTCACTAATTAGCTTTTCAATTTCATCCGCCGAGTCGCGTGAGCGGCTGGCCAGCGCGCGCACTTCATCGGCCACCACGGCAAAACCGCGCCCTGCCTCGCCTGCGCGCGCCGCCTCAATCGCGGCGTTTAAAGCCAATAAATTGGTCTGCTCGGCTATACCTTTAATAGTCGTTAAAATGCTGCTGATGCTGGCGGAATTTTCAGCCAAACGATTGACCGCCTCAACCGAGTTGGTCATTTCTTGAGAAAGTTTATTAATTTGCTGCGCCATACCGTTAATTACTTTTACGGCGTCATCGGATTTATTTTTCCCTGTTAAGGCGGCGTCTTCGGCATGAGAAGCAAGGCTCGCCATATTCCCCACTTGCTCAGCCACTTCGCTGATAATTTTTGATATTTGTTGTGTTTGCTCTTGTTGGCTGCGCACCGTTTCACGGCTGCGCTGCGCCATGTCTTCTACGCCCTGTACGCTTCTGGTAACAGCATCCGCGCCGTCTTTTACAGTCTTTAAGGTGCTGCGCATATTGCTCATCATGGCGTTAAAAGAATCGCGCAGCTCACCCATTTCATCGCTACCTTTAAAGCGAATGCTCTGGGTTAAATCGCCCTGCGATATATCACTGGCCGATCCTGTAAATTTTTTAATGCTGTAACGAACCGACATGAAAAAGGCGATATAAACATATAAAATAATGCACAAAGCCGTAAGCAGCACCGAAGCCAAAATAAATATTTTTATCTCTTGCTTTTGAACTCGGCTAGTCAGTGCTTCTTTTACCAATGGAAACAGGCGTAACTCCGTACGCTCGAGCTGGGCCAGCTGATCTTTATAAAAACGATCAAAATCCTGCCATTCCCCTTCGATGCTGGGTGCAGAAATGACTTCTTCATCCAATTTATTTTTTATGTTTTGCAACGCATCCGCAACGTTTTTGGTGGTGTCTGAGAGGCTTTTAATTTGCAATACCTCGGCGTCTTTTAACAACAATTGCACTTGCGTATCGCTAATCAGCAGCTGGTCGTAAACAGCATTGAGCATGTCATAGGTCGTAGATTGCAAGCTGTGCTCAATAAAGCTGTAAATACCCGCGCCGTGTGCCAAGCCAAAGGCTTGGTTTATTTGCTGAGTCGTCGCCAACATACCCACTAAACGCTGTATTTTTACATCGGGATCCAAAGCCAAACCAATGCGTTGATTATGCTGGCGAATGAGTGCGTAAATTTCGTCGATAACCAGCTGATAGTAGCGATATTGATCACGATAGGTGGGTTGGCGATGTTCGCCAATGGTCGAAAGTTTCTTTGCGCTTTTTTCTTGCCATTCATCCAGGCCTGCTAATAATTCTGGCTCTAAGTTTTGCTGTCGCAGCTTTTGTAGTGCAGCCTGATGGTTTTTTTCGGCTTCAACCACGGCCTGATTAAAAGCTTCATCTCTGGCTTGATAAGGCGCAACGGCAGCAATATCGCGATAATTCTCCAACTGATGCGCAAATTCATACAAGGCTTGGGTGGTTTCTAAGCCATTGAGCTCTTCTTGGCTTTGGCTGAGTGAGCCAAAAGCGGCCATAAAAACTTGGCCACCTAAAATCACCATAGGCACCATAAACAGAAAACTGATCAAGCCAAACTTGGCCGCATAGCTAAGCTGCGACATGAGTTTAATGGCTGGCCATAAGAGTTTTTTCAACATACTTCTAACCCTTTTTATTACTTAATTTTAAGAGTGCTTTGCGCATCAGTTTTTATCTATCACCCTAAAAAACTACAGCAGCAGCTTGCGCACATCCTCTAAATACTGCACCAGCCTTTGACTAAACCTTGCCGCCTCGGCACCGTCGATCACGCGGTGATCGTAGGAAAGCGACAGAGGTAGCATCAGCTTAGGCACAAAATTATGGCCATCCCAAACGGGCTGCATCTGCGCTTTAGACAACCCTAAAATCGCCACCTCGGGCGGATTCACAATAGGGGTAAAAGCCGTTCCACCTATGCCGCCTAAACTGGAAAGGCTGATTACGCCACCTTGCATATCGGCTAAGGATAGCTTGCCTTCACGCGCTTGCGCGGCTTTGGCCTGTAATTCCTGATGAATTTCTAAAATGGTTTTCTTATCCACATCGCGCACAACAGGAACGAGCAGCCCTTTTGGCGTGTCCACCGCCACACCAATATGGGTGTAGTGCTTGAGCGTAAGGCTGTCGTTATTGGCTGTCAGCGAAGCGGCAAAGTGCGGATAATCTTGCACCGCACGCGCCAGCACTTTCAGCACAAAAGGCAGCAACGAAAGCTTGATACCTTGCGCCGCTAGGGCTTGATTTTGCGCCACGCGAAAGGCCTCAAGCTCGGTAATATCGGCCTGATCAAACTGCGTTACTTGCGGCACATTGAGGTTGGCGATGGTCATGGCACGCGCCGTGGCGCGCTTGACGTTATTGAGCGCCTCGGTGGACACCGCGCCAAATTGGCTAAAGTCCACCTCCGCGACCGCAGGAATACCAAGGCTTGTGGCCGCTGGGCTTTGCATCCGCGTTTTTACATGCTGCTGCACGTCCTCTTTTTGAATACGCGCACGCTGCCCTGTGCCCTGCACTTGGGTTAAATCCACCCCAAGCTCGCGTGCCAATTTGCGCACCGCAGGGCCTGCGTATACATCCGCATCGGATCTAGCCGCTGTATTGGCCGCCGCATCGGGGGCAAGGCTTGGCTTGGGTGCTAAAACTTGAGCGGCAGACTCAGAAATAAGTACAGGGCTTGGTTCAGAAGCGGACGACTCTGGCTTTTTCTCAGCCTGTGCAGGTGCGGCTGTGTGGGTTTGCGCCTGATATTCAGCGATAGGCTGCCCCGTGGTAATTTTATCGCCGACTTTCACCAACAAAGCCGTAATAACGCCTGCGCCATCGGCGGGAACTTCAATGGTGGCTTTGTCGCTTTCAAGCACCAAAATCGACTGGCCTTGGGCGACGCTGTCACCTGCTGCGACGAGAATTTCGATGATTTCTATCGCGTTCGGCGTGCCTAAATCGGGAGTAAGTAACTGGCTCATCCTAGCTCCTTAGCAGTACAAGGGATCGGGTTTAGAGGCGTCGATCCCAAGCTCTTTGCGCCACTGCGCGAGTGCGTTTTTATCCACCAGATCGGCTTTATAAAGCTCCACCAACGCTGCCCAGGCAATATGCTGCCAATCCACTTCAAAGAAACGGCGCAAGTTTTCTCGCGTATCGCTACGCCCAAAACCGTCTGTGCCTAAGGTTTTATAGCGACGGCCTGAAGGAATAAAAGGACGAATATTTTCGCTATAGGCTTTCATATGGTCGGTGGCGGCAATGATGGGGCCTGGGCGCGATTGCAATTGCTTGGTGACATAGGGCACTGGGGCGTGTTCACCTGCGCTTAAAAAATCCTGACGCTCACAGGCCAAGCCCTCACGACGCAGCTCGGTGAATGAGGTCACACTCCAGACATCGGCCGCAATGCCCTGTGCCTCAAGCCACACACCTGCCTGCTCGACCTGACGCAAAATAGCGCCGCTGCCTAAAAGCTGAACATTCATGCCTTTGGCGGCTTTAACTGCCGAGGCCTTCAATAAATACATGCCTTTGCGAATACCCTCTTCCACACCTTTGGGCATGGCGGGGTGCGGGTAATTTTCATTGAGGCTGGTGATGTAATAAAACACTTTTTCTTTTTCTTGGTACATGCGCTTTAAGCCATCCTGCACTATCACCGCCATTTCATAAGCATAAGTAGGGTCGTAACAAACGCAGTTGGGAATAACCGAATACAAAATATGACTATGGCCATCTTGGTGTTGTAAACCTTCGCCATTTAAGGTGGTGCGCCCAGAGGTCGCGCCGATTAAAAAACCCTGGCAGTGCATATCACCCGCTGCCCAAGCAAAATCCCCCGTGCGCTGAAAACCAAACATGGAGTAATAAATATAAAAAGGAATCATGGCGAGGCTGTTGTTGGTGTAGGAGCTACCTGCTGCCATCCACGCTGCAAAAGCGCCTGCTTCATTGATGCCTTCTTCTAAAATTCGGCCTTTGCGATCTTCGCGATACACCATGATTTGCCCTTGATCGACAGGCTCGTATTTTTGTCCTTCGGATGAATAAATCCCCAGCTGTTTAAATAAACCATCAATACCAAAAGTGCGGGCTTCGTCGGGAATAATAGGCACGACACGATCACCCATGACTTTATCGCGAATAAGCTGCGTCATAATGCGCACCAGCGCCATGGTGGTGGACATTTCTCTGTCGCCCGTGCCATCCAACTGCGCTTGGAAAAAATCCAAATCAGGGGCTTTTAAGGCTGTCCAATTTTCATTGCGCTGCGGAATAACGCCGCCGAGTTTTTCGCGCTGTTTGCGCATGTAGGCAATTTCAGGGCTGTTGGCATCGGGGCGGTAATAAGGTAAACGCGCCAGATCTTCATCGCGAATGGGCACATCAAAACGGTCTCGAAAGCCTTTAATGCTTTCAATATCCATGTGTTTGACTTGGTGCGCTTGGTTTTTAGCCTCGCCCGATTGCCCCATGCCATAACCCTTAACGGTGTGCGCCAAAATAACAGTGGGCTGGCCTTTGTGATTCATGGCTTGGTGGTAGGCCGCATAGACTTTGTAGGGATCATGGCCGCCGCGATTTAAACGGAAAATATCTTCATCGCTTAAATCTTTAATCAGCTCATTTAATTCAGGGTATTTAGCAAAAAAATGCTCGCGGGTGTACTGCCCGCCTTTGGCCGCGTAATTTTGAAATTCGCCATCGACGGTTTCATCCATGCGCCGTTGCAGCATACCGCTACGATCTTTGGCAAAGAGCGCATCCCAATGCCGCCCCCAAATAACTTTAATAACATTCCAGCCTGCACCACGGAATTGACGTTCCAGCTCTTGAATAATTTTACCATTGCCACGCACAGGGCCATCCAAACGCTGTAAATTACAATTCACCACAAAAATTAAATTATCGAGTTTTTCACGACCCGCCATGCTAATACCCGCTAAAGCTTCGGGTTCATCGCATTCGCCATCGCCTAAAAACGCCCAGACTTTGCGGTCTTTACGCTCGGCCAAACCGCGCGCGGCAAGAAACTCCATAAAATACGCCTGATAAATCGCCTGCATCGGCCCCAAGCCCATAGAGACCGTGGGAAATTGCCAGTAATCGGGCATCAAATGCGGGTGCGGATAAGAAGACAAACCGGGTGCGAGTGCCTCACGGCGAAAACGCTCTAAATCGGCTTCATCAAAACGCCCTTCTAAAAATGAGCGCGCATAAAAGCCTGGCGCACTGTGGCCTTGGAAAAATAATAAATCCCCTAAAGGCGCGACTTCGCTAGCGGGGTTGGGCGCACGGAAAAAATGATTAAAACCCACATCGTACAGCATGGCGCTGGAAGCAAAACTGGCAATGTGCCCGCCTAAATCGCCAGCACCTTCTTTGTTGGCGTGCTGCACCATGGCCATCGCATTCCAACGAATGAGCGAGCGAATACGACGCTCCATAAAAATATCGCCTGGCATGGGTGCTTCATTTTCAGGCGCAATGGTATTGCGATAAGGCGTATTTAGCGCATAAGGCAGAGGCATACCATCGCGCGTGGCGCGCTCAGAAATACGCTCAATTAAAAAATACGCACGCTCCACCCCTTCGTGACGAATTACCGAATGAATCGCATCCAGCCATTCTTGGGTTTCGGCGGGATCGGGGTCTTGATGAAATGCGGAATCGTTTTTTAGCCTTTCGTCCATTGCTCTACTCTCTTTATGCACTATGGCCTTGAGTATAGCCAAGGATTCCAACTTGCTAAGCTTAACTGCCTTGCCTGTAGATCTCAGTCAACAATTTGGCCTCGCCATTGGGCTGCACCATGCGCGCGTGTTCACGGCGCAACTTGCGCGGCTCATCCACGCCGCAGGAATGTGCTATCACACCAACCTCTTCAATCATGGTTTTAACAAAATGGGCAACGCGTTCCGATTTTTCGCTGGGCACTAAGCCTTTTTGCAAGCGCTCATCGTGCGTGGTAATGCCTGTTGGGCAAGTGTTTTTATGACACTGCATCGCCTGAATGCAGCCTAAAGCAAACATAAATCCGCGCGCACTGACGACCATATCGGCACCTATGCACAAGGCCCAAGCCACACGGTCAGGCGTAATGAGCTTGCCTGAGACAATCACTTTAATACGAGGGCGCAAATTAAAGCGGTCTAGGCAATCTACCAGCATCGGCAAGGCTTGCGTAATAGGCAGCCCCATATAATCCATCAAGGCTTGCGGCGCGGCACCCGTTCCGCCTTCGGCACCATCGAGCGTAATAAAATCGGGGGCGCTCTCTATGCCTCGTTCATGAATAGCCCGGCATAAATCTTCAATCCAATCGATGCCGCCCAATACGGTTTTAAAGCCTGTGGGTTTGCCCGAAATAGCCCGCACTTGCGCAAGTCGATCCAATAAATCATCAATCGAGCGAATGTCTTCATGACCATTGGGGCTGATGGAATCTTCCCCGATTTTAATGCCGCGAATTTGCGCAATTTCTTCTGTAACTTTTACCGCTGGTAAAATTCCGCCTTTGCCTGGTTTTGCGCCTTGACTTAATTTAATTTCCAGCATTTTCACCTGTGGCAAACTGGCAATTTCGCGCAATTTTTGCTCGTCTAATTCACCGTATTGGTTGCGCACGCCATATTTCGCCGTACCTATCTGAAAAACAATGTCACAGCCACCTTCTAAGTGGTACGGGCTTAAGCCGCCCTCACCTGTATTTAGCCAGCAACCCGCTTTGGCCGCACCGCGCGACAGTGCCAAAACCGCAGGTTTGGACAGCGCGCCGTAGCTCATACCTGAAATATTGATCAGCGCCGAGCTGGTGTAAGGATTGCGGCAAGACTCGCCAAATGTAATGGGTTTTGGCTCGTAAAAATCGTGCTTTAACGAAGGAAATGGGCTATTTACAAATAAAATAGTGCCAGGCACATCCAAGCGTCGCGTTGAACCAAAAGCGACAGTGGTATTTTCTTTCTTTGCGGCGCGATAAACCCAGCTGCGCTCGGCGCGATTAAATGGCATTTCCTCGCGATCTTGAGCAAAAAAATATTGGCGAAAAAATTCGCCTAAGTGCTCGAAAGCATAACGAAACCGCCCAATAACAGGGAAATTACGCCGTACAGTGTGTTTGGTTTGATGAATATCGACCCAGTAGGCGTAAAGCACCCAAAGCAGCAAGCCAATAAATACGGCCATCGTAAGGGCGACTAAAATGCTGCCACCAAATTGCAACCAAGAAGAAAATAACGCCACTTGTCTTTGCCCTTATTTGCCTTTATTGCACTAAGCATAAGACGCGCCTTTTATTGCGCAAGCTTTAAGCGGTAGGCGTGATATTGCGCACGTTTTTAGCACTGAAATAAGCAAAGCCGCCCTCGACATCGCCGACCTCAATGCGACTTGCGCTGGACGCACCCTTTAATGATGCAATGTAGATACCGTGGCTAGTAACAAGATTTTTGTCGATATCGACAAATTGTGGCTGATTAAAGGCAAAGGTTTTGCGCTCATCGCCTTTTTCTAAGGTTAAAATCAGCTGTGCATCAACCAATTCATTGGCGCGGCTGTAGCTCACATAGCTAACCTGATATTCTCTATCAAACTCGTAAAGATACTGATCTAAAAGCTGGCGGCTGGTGCTCATGGAAAACTCCTCTAGCGAATGCGTACCTCTGTTGTAGACAGTTTTATTGCGCTTTGCCATAACACATAACAGAACGCTACATATCTTTTTAAAATGACGTTTTCTTGTCTTGTGTGTAGCGGCCTGCCGCCTAGATTCTTGAATTACATGCCAAATACTTGGCACTAAGGAGTGAAATGAACACCCCAAACCGCGCAGCCATCTTGTTGGCTCATGGCAGCAGCGATAGCCTCTGGCTTACGCCCTTTGAGCTTTTGCTGCAACAGTTGCAAAGCCGTTTAGGCGCACAAAAAGTGGTATTGGCCTACATGGAATTGGCCGAGCCAAACTTGACGAGCCAAGTGCAGAGTTTGGTGCAGCAAGGCTATGTTCAGCTTGAAATTATTCCGCTGTTTTTTGCCAAAGGTATGCATCTTAGAAAACAAGTTCCCAAGCTACTTACGCAGCTTAGCGCTGAGCTTTTACCCAGCTGCCCGAAGCTTAGCCTAGTGCTGCACGAACCTGTGGGGCTTGAAGACGAAGTGGCGGCCGCCATCAGCCAAGTGATTGCGCGCAAGCTGGCATAAATATAGCGGCTAGCACTTTCTATTCGGCCAAAAAACCCCATAATTACCGCCATCTCACCAAGGAATACCAAAATGCAAATCGGCAAGCGCGAAGAGTTTGACCTCAATGAAATGGCGATTTTTGCTTATGTGGTGGAAGCGGGAAGTTTTACAGGTGCCGCCAAAAATTTAGGCCTGCCCAAATCCACCATCAGCCGAAAAATCACGCAGCTTGAAGAACGCCTAGGCGTGCGTTTAATTCAACGCACCACGCGCAGCCTGCGCCTGACCGACACAGGCAACGCTTATTATGCTCAGTGTGCGCGTATTTTGGCCGAAATCGAAGAAGCCAATATCGCCGTCACGCAAATGCAAAGTACACCCACAGGGACACTCCGCATTACCGCGCCCGTACTTTTTGGCTCAACCGTATTGGCAGGTTTAATTGCGGAGTTTTTGGAACTGTATCCGCTGGTGAATATTGATTTAAAGCTTTCCGATCAGCCCGTCGATTTAGTGCAAGAGGGCATAGACGTTGCATTTCGCGTCGGCCAGCTCGAAGATTCATCACTAATTGGCCGTTATTTAGGCGACGTGCGCGGCACCTTGTGCGCAAGCCCTGCGTACCTAGCCAAGCACTCTGCGCCCAAACATCCCAACGACTTAGCCAATCATGCTTTGCTTACCGCGCCGCAATGGTTGTCTTGGCATATGCGCGGCCCCAAAGGTGAAGAAGTTAATTTAGCCGTAAAACCGCGCTTGCAAGTGAACGATTTTGCCAGCTTGTACACACTGACACTGGCAGGCGCAGGTATTGCTCCCCTACCGTTAATTATT
>JAYRHO010000409.1:0-3389 GCA_041907245.1 Saccharospirillaceae bacterium | reverse complement strand
CTAAAAAAACCTGAGCTTGTGGAAATTGTTTTTGTATTTCCGCTAAATTGCCTAGGCTTTCTCGGGTGTCACACAAATCAAACGCATAACCCATACGGGTGCAATAGCGCGCAACAGAAAGCCCTGTTAGCCCTGCACCGATAATCATGCGTTTGTTGTTTTTCATGTTCATGCCTGTCTCTTAACGAATTTTTAACGTCGCCAAACCAATTAACACTAAAACCAAAGTGATAATCCAAAAACGCACTATGACGCGCGGCTCTGGCCAACCTTTTAATTCAAAGTGATGATGCAAAGGCGCCATGCGGAAAATGCGCTTACCCGTCATTTTAAATGAGGCCACCTGCAAAATAACGGACAGTGTTTCTGCAACGAAAACGCCACCCATAATAAAGAGCACGATTTCTTGGCGAACCATGACAGCCACCACACCCAAGGCCGCACCCAAAGCTAAAGAGCCCACATCGCCCATAAAAACTTGCGCTGGGTAAGTGTTAAACCATAAAAAGCCAATACCTGCGCCAACCAAAGCCGCACAGAACACCACCAATTCACCCGAACCTGCGACATAAGGAATGTGCAAATAATTCGCAAACTGAATATTACCCGCCAAATACGCGCACACACCTAACGCAGCGGCCACCATCACTGTAGGTAAAATCGCCAAGCCATCTAAACCGTCGGTCAGGTTCACAGCATTGCTAGAGCCCACAATAACGAAATAAGTCAGCACAATAAAAAACACACCCAGCTGCGGCATCACATTCTTTAAAAAGGGCACGACCAGCTGAGTTTCTTGTGGGCTTTGTGCGCTGTAAAACAAAAACGCACCAATGATTAAACCCAATACCGACTGCCAAAAGTATTTCCAACGGCTGGGCAGGCCGCGTGAATTTTTCTCAATGACTTTACGATAATCATCAACCCAACCTATTGCGGCAAAAGCCAAGGTGGTCAGTACCGCCACCCAAACAAAACGGCTGTTTAAATTACCCCACAATAACGAGCTAACAATCAAAGCCAGTAATATCAGCACGCCACCCATAGTCGGCGTACCTGCTTTACTAAAATGCGACTTAGGGCCGACTTCACGAATCGCTTGGCCAATCTGCAAGGTGCGCAGCTTGTTAATTAAAATCGGACCAAACCACAGCGCTAAAATCAGCGCCGTCATTGCGGCTAAAATTGCCCGCAACGTCAGATAATTTACGACAGCAAAACCCGTATGAAATTGCGCCAGCCAATTACCCAGCCATAAAAGCATGTTATTCCCCAGAGGTTATTTGTAAGTCACGCACAATATCGTCCATTGCTGCGCTGCGTGAGCCTTTAACTAAAACCACCGCGCCTGCGGTAGTCTGTTCTTGTAAAAAAACGCTAAGTGATTTTTTATCGGCAAACCACAGTGCGCCTTCGCCAAAAGCTTCGACACTGGCCTTGCTTAATGGCCCTGTGGCAAAAAAGTGCTGAATGCCCTGTGCTTTGGCATAACGGCCCATTTCTTGATGCTGTGCGATTTCTTCACGACCAAGTTCGGCCATATCACCCATGATTAAAAAATTATTTTCACTGTGCTTGAGCACGTCGATGGCCGCACGCACCGAGGCTGGGTTGGCGTTATAAGCATCGTTTAAAATGCGTTCGCCTTTTTTACCCGCCACCCACTGCAAGCGACCTTGAACGTTTTGCGCTTTGCTTAAACCACTCGCAATTTCTGCCAAAGTAAAATCCAAAGCCAAAGCCGCTGCGGCAACCGCAAGGGCATTGCGCACATTGTGTTCACCAAGCAAAGGCAAATGCACAAGCTGCTGCTGATTTTGATAGCACAATAAAAATTCACTACCCGACAACGAGAGTTGTATGTGCTTAGCGCACACATCTGCGCTGCTATTTAAACCAAAACGTAAAATGTGTTTGCCCTGTGCGCGCTTCACCCATGTTTCACAAAAGGCATCGTCGGCATTTAAAACAGCGCAGCCATCTGGGGTAATAAAATCCAAAAGCTCGCCCTTGGTTTGCACCACGCCTTCTAAGCTACCAAACCCCTGAATGTGCGCATGAGCCGCGTTGGTAATAATCCCCACCTGTGGTTTTACCCATTTGGCGGTGTAGGCAATTTCACCTAAGCCACTGGCGCCTAATTCAATAACAGCCGCCTGATGTTCTGCGTTTAAACTGAGTAAAGTTAACGGTGCGCCAATATGATTATTTAAATTACCCTGCGTCATCAGGGTGCGGTATTTTTCACTTAGCACCGCGTGCATCAGTTGTTTGACGCTGGTTTTTCCTGCGCTTCCTGTGACCGCCACCACAGGACCTAAAAAAGCGTCACGATTAAACTGCGCCAGCTGGCCCAAAGCTTCTAAACAATTTGGCACTTTAATTTGCGCCAAGGCGTTATCGGCAAAATGTTCAACCAAGGCTGCGGTTGCACCTTGCTGCGCGGCTTTATCAATAAAGGCATGGCCATCAAAGTTTTCGCCTTTTAGTGCCACATAAAGTTCGCCCGCTTTTAAGGTGCGCGTGTCTTTATTTACAGCAAGCACTGAGCTTGAGCTATTACCGCGTAATTCGCCCTGCACTATTTGAGCAATTTTTTCTAAACCAAGCGCATTAATCACAGCAGACCTCAAGGGCTCGATAGCCTAAATCAAACAACACTTGAGCGTCGTTGTAGGGGTATTTTACGCCCTGAATATCTTGATAATTTTCATGGCCTTTGCCCGCAATTAACAGGATTCCGCCTACAGGTGCTTCGGCCAAAGCCTGCATAATGGCAGTGCGGCGATCGTGTACGCAGGAAATTCCTGTTCGATTTTGCACTATGTCGGCAAAAATTTGTTCAGGGTCTTCGGTGCGTGGATTATCGTCCGTCACTATGAGGCTATCGCTTAAAGCAAGCACGGCTTCCAACATTAAAGGGCGCTTGCTGCGATCACGATCACCACCACAGCCAAATACGGTCGTAATCGGGCGCTGCCAAGGTTTTAACGCATTTAAAACATTGGTTAATGCCGCAGGAGTGTGCGCAAAATCCACCACCGCCATAGGGGCGCAGTCTTTCACATAAAGCTCCATGCGCCCTGCTACAGGTTTTAATTGGCGCGCTTTTTCACAGAGCAAAGAAAAATCCAAACCTTGCGCCGCAAGCAGTGCGATAGCGGCACTGGCGTTGGCTAAATTAAATTCGCCAATTAAAGGCAAGGTCAGCTGCCCGACACCCCAAGGTGTGCGTAATTCTGCGTGCATGCCACGCGCATCCAGTGCTAACAATTGAAAACGAACCTGAGCTTCAACTTGAGTACCGTACGTTATTACCTTGGTTTTTTCGGCCAATTCTTCTGCCAAAGCTTGACCGTATTCGTCATCAATATTGATTAAGGCCAAGG
>JAYRHO010000408.1:0-1587 GCA_041907245.1 Saccharospirillaceae bacterium | reverse complement strand
TTGTTTGGCTTCCTTGGCCAGCTTTTGCTCTTTTAGGCTTTGTTGTTTTTTAGTTTCTGCGACTTTTTTAGCCTCTTCTTGCGCTTGCTTTTCGGCGATGGCTTCTTGTTTTTTACGCTCGGCGGCTTCTTTGGCGGCAAGCTCTTGTTGCTTACGCTGCTTTTCGGCTTTTACGCGACGCTCTTTGGCCGCCGTATTTTCCACCTGAATAACCTCGGCGATAACATGAGGCGGCACAATTTCCATCGGCGGCGTAGAGGAAGGCCAACGCACCAACAGCAAGCCAATCACCGTGGCGTGCAGTACCACGGAAATTACCACGGGCAAGGAGTAACTCTGAGAACGGGATCCGTGCATCGTTAGCGTTTTCCAGGATCGGGCGCTTCGGTAATCAGGCCCACATTGGTAATTTCTACCTGTTGCAGCCCCCCCATCAGCTCCACCACTTTGCCGTAAGGGACATTTCTGTCACCGCGAATCATCACCTTGGTCTGAGGGACTTCGGCTTTGATTTTTTGGGTGTAATTCAAAATATCCGTCAGGATCATCGCGTGCGGAGTTTTTTCGCCGCGATCAATAAAATACAGGCCGCGCGCGTTCACCGTAATCACTATGGTATTGTCATCGGGCGTGACGTTGGTGGGCTTGGAATCCACCTCAGGCAAGTCCACAGGTACGGTTTGCACCAGCATGGGCGCGGTCACCATAAAAATAATCAAGAGCACCAGCATCACGTCGATGTAGGGGACGACGTTAATCTCGGCCACGGGCTTACGTTTGGCAGGCGGTTGCATGCTATCCATAACTTAACCCTGCACCTTTTCGGCCTTGGCTTGTTGTTGCAGTTTCAGTGCTTGGCGATAGAGCAAAGAGGAAAACTCATCGGCAAAGGTATACATGCCTGTGGTGAGTTGATCGACACGAGTGGCATAGCGGTTGTAGAAAATCACCGCAGGAATGGCGGCAAACAAACCCATAGCAGTGGCAATTAACGCTTCGGAAATGCCAGGGGCGACGGTGGCGATGGTGGCTTGCTTAACCATGGCCAGACCATGGAAGGAGGTCATAATGCCCCACACTGTACCAAAGAGGCCGATATAAGGGCTGGTTGAGCCGACCGTAGCCAGAAAAGGCAGATTGGTGTCCAAGGCTTCACTTTCACGCGAGATGGCAATGCGCATGGCGCGCTGCACCCCTGCGATCAGGGCATCGGGGTCGTTGGCGTTTTGCTGGCGCAGCTTGCCAAACTCTTTTAAGCCTGCAATGAAAATGCTTTCAATGGCCGAAGGGTTGAGGTTTTGCTGGCTTTCACGATACAGCTCGTTTAAATCCACGCCCGACCAAAAACGCTCCTCGAACTCTTGCGACTGCGCACGACTGGCAGCAAGCAGACGGCCGCGCTGGAAAATCACCACCCAGCTGATGACCGAAGCCAGCAGCAACATCAGCATCACCAGCTGCACCACTATGCTGGCGTTACCAATTAGAGATAAAACAGACATTTGCTCGTTCACAAAGGCTCCTATTTTTAGGCGTGTTGTAAGGCGTTAAGAAAAGCAGCGGGCAGCGGCAAAATGCGCCCCGCCA
>JAYRHO010000407.1:0-3944 GCA_041907245.1 Saccharospirillaceae bacterium | reverse complement strand
ATTACGCAGGGCAGTGGTGTGCCAAACCACTAATGGGGGCTGGTGCGATGGCGCAGCTTAATGATTTAAAACGCGGCCAAATGTTAGTTATTAAAGCTGTATTCTGGTGGCTTTTGGCAATGTTATGTTGGGATGTGGCGTCGTTATGGCTGAATTAAAACCCGCATTTTTGCCCTTGGAGCACGGTGCGAATTTAGCCGCTGCCCTTGTTCAGCACGGCGGTGAAGCCTCAAGCTGGCTGGATATTTCGGCGGCGGTAAGCCCTTACAGTTGGGCGCAGGAGCACGAGCCAATGCCAGTGACGTCCTTGCAGCATTTGCCGCAATTATTGCCTGAGCTGGCTGCGGCTTGCCGATCTTATTATGGCCAAGAGGGGCTGCTTTGCGCTGGCAGTATGCAGGCCATTCGCGCTTTGGCGCTGTGTTTTTCGCGCGCGCAAGTGTGGGTGCAAGATGTCAGTTTTGCCGAGCATGAGCTGAGTTGGCGTTTGGCTGGGCACGAGGTGCTGGTAAAAAGCGCCGCCGAAATTGAGCAGGCATTTTTGGAAAATAAAAACTTACCCGATGTGCTTATTTGGGTGAACCCCAACAATCCCACAGCTCAGCAAATAGCTTCAGATACATTGCGCTTTTGGGCGAAATTATTGCAGCAAAAAAACGGCCATTTAATTGTCGATGAAGCCTTTATCGACTGTTTACCCAGCCAAAGTTTATTGGCGCAGCCCTTGAGCGAAAATACGATAGTGCTGCGCTCTTTGGGCAAGTTTTTTGGTTTGGCAGGCGCGCGCGCGGGCTTTGTTTTTGCCGCCTTGCCAGTGCAGGAGGCTTTGGCTTTGCATATTGGCCCTTGGCCTGTGGCACTTTGGGTGCAGCAAGTGGCAGCGGCGGCCTTACAAGATAAACCTTGGCAAAAAATGCAGCGCGCGCGTCTTGCCAAAATACAGCAACAGTTATTGGCTGAAATCACGCAGCTTGGTTTTAGGGTGCAAGGCGCGCAGGCGCTTTTTATTACGCTTGCGGTCAGTGATGCTCAAAAAATGCAGCAGCATTTGGCCAGCCAGCGCATTTGGGTGCGCGCCTTTGCCAAAGAAAATTTAATTCGCTTAGGCTTACCTAAAGAAATAGAAATACCAAGGCTGGTTGCGGCGTTAAAGAAAGAGGTAAAAAGCGCATGATAAGAAAAATAATTTTGATCTTCTTGTGGCTTATGACGCCCCCTGTTTGGGCGCTGGAAATCACCGATGACTTGGGGCAGATTTTTTATTTGCAAAAACCCGCTGCGCGCATCGTAGCACTGACTCCTCATGCGGTAGAGCTGGTGTACAGCGCAGGCGCGCAGCAGGCTTTGGTTGGGGTGGTGGATTATTCCGATTACCCCGAAGAGGCCAAGAAAATCCCCAATGTCGGCGGTTATGCAGGTTTTAATATCGAGGCTATTTTTGCGCTAAAACCCGATGTGATTTTATATTGGCCTGAAGGCAACCCTGTGCGTGAAATCGAGCGACTTCGGAAATTAAAGCTGCCGCTTTTTGCAATTAATACCAATAGCTTCGACGACATAGCGCGCAATTTAATCCAAATTGGCGAGCTTACAGGGCGGCAAGCGCAAAGCAAAAAAACCGCTCAGGATTTTTTGCAAAAAGTAGCGCAATTAAAAAAGGCAAACGCCCATAAAAAAACCGTGCGCGTATTTTATCAGGTGTGGCATGAGCCGATTTTAACGCAAAATAAAAACAGTTTTATTTCCAAATTGCTTGAGCTTTGTGGTGGTGAAAATATCTTTGCCGACTTACCCATGACTTCACCGCAAATCAGCGTCGAAGCGGTGCTGGCCGCCAATCCTGAAGTTATCTTGGGGAGTGGTGTTGGCGGAGCTCGCCCGCAATGGTTGGATGATTGGCAGCGCTATCCCAGCTTGCAGGCCGTTAAAAAACAGCAAATCTTTCACACGCATTCGGATTGGATGCACCGCCCGACAGTACGGCTTTTGTTGGGCGCACAAGAAGTGTGTGGCTTGCTCGATAAGGTGCGCGCTCATGAATAAGCATTGGCATATTTTCTGCCGTGTGGTGGACAATTTTGGCGATATTGGCGTGTGTTGGCGTTTAGCCAAATCTTTGCATTTCGAGCACCAGCAGCGGGTTACTTTGTGGGTGGATGATTTAACGAGTTTTCACGCCATCTGCCCGCAGGTGCAACAACAAAATCTGCAACAGGTGCAAAGCATTCGCGTATTGCACTGGGACACACCGCTTAGTCAAAGTGAAAAAATCGAGGATGCCCAGGTGGTGATCGAGGCTTTTGCTTGCGATTTACCCAGCGTCATTATCGAGAAAATGAAAGCCCTGTCCGCTGCGCCTTTGTGGATTAATTTAGAGTATTTAAGCGCCGAAACTTGGGTCGAGGGTGTGCACGCTTTGCCTTCGCCGGTGCAGGGGTTAAATAAAATCTTTTTCTTTCCAGGTTTTAGTGCCAAAACGGGCGGATTACTCTGGGAAAATTCTTTGCTGGAATTGGCGCAATATGGGCGCACTCTGGCAGCCAAAGAGGAAATGCTGGCGCACTGGCAATTGCCCAGTGCTTATGCCCGCTTCCTTACGTTAAGTTTATTTGCTTACGAAAATCCGCAACTGCCGAATTTGCTTGCCTTGCTTGCTACTTACTCCCAGCCTGTGCATTTATTGGTGCCGCAGGGGCGCATCAGTGCGCAGGTGCAAGCATGGCTGGGCGAGCCTTTGCAGGCAGGAAAAAACTTTGTGCGCGGCCAGCTGCATCTTTCGGCTTTGCCTTTTATGGAGCAAAGCCAGTTTGATAAAGTGCTGGCGGCTTGTGATTTAAATCTGGTGCGTGGCGAGGAATCCTTTGTGCGCACGCAGATGCTGGCGCGGCCTTTTATTTGGCATATTTACCCGCAAGATGATGGCGCACATTGGGTCAAGCTGGAGGCTTTTTTAGCGCGTTATTTAGCTGGTTTTTCAACAGCTCAAGCGGCGCAGCTTCGCCATGCTTTTGTGGGTTGGAACAGCGAGCAGGAGCAGCCAATCGACTGGCATGGCGTACTCGATGGGCTGGGCGCTTGGCAAACTCAGGCGCAGGCGTGGCAAGAGGGGCTGAAAAAGTTGGGTAGTTTAAGTACAAATCTGGTGCGCTATGCACAAATAGGCTATGATGCCGCGCATTTTTAAACCTCAATAACGAGACACTTTTATGAAAACAGCACAGGAATTCCGCGCCGGTCAGGTGATGGACATCAACGGCCAGCCTTGGGTGGTATTGAAAGCCGAGTTTAACAAATCCGGTCGCAACGCTTCTGTTATGAAGATGAAACTGAAAAACCTGCTGACAGGTTCTTCACAAGAAAGCGTATTCAAAGCCGATGACAAGTTCGATGCCATTATCCTTGAACGCCGCCAAGTGACTTACTCTTACTTCGCCGATCCTCTTTATGTCTTTATGGATGAAGAGTACAACCCCGTTGAAGTGGAAAAAGAAAACTTGGGCGACGCTGTACACTTCATCAGCGACGGCATGACCGAACAATGCGAAGCAACTTTCTATGATGGCAAAGCCATCAGCATCGAACTGCCTGTTACCATCGTGCGTACCGTGGCTTACACCGAGCCCTCTGCTCGTGGCGACACCTCTGGCAAAGTGATGAAATTGGCGAAGCTGGAAAACGGCTACGAACTGCAAGTGGCAGACTTTATCAAGATCGGCGAAGCCATCGAGATCGACTCTCGCACTGGCGAATTTAAGTGCCGCGCTAAAGTTTAATACCTTTGCAACTCAGTGCCTTTGCAGGCGCTGAGCCTGCCCTCCCAACCGCGTCGGGTTTTACCTAACGCGGTTTTTTTTGCCTCTGCTCCTACCTCTTACGCCTCTGCCGCTGTTTAGCCGCTTTGGCTCTGCGGCTACCTTTCGGTACACAACTCGCAGGCACGCCGT
>JAYRHO010000406.1:0-5351 GCA_041907245.1 Saccharospirillaceae bacterium | reverse complement strand
TGGCCGAAGTGGTGATGGATTTCTTCGATCGCTTAAAATCCGTAAGTCGTGGTTTTGCGTCTTTGGATTACAGTTTTAAACATTTCCAAGCTGCGCCATTGGTGCGTTTAGATGTCTTGGTCAACGGCGACAAAGTGGACGCCTTAGCGGTCATTATGCACCGTGAAAATGTGCGTCGTCGTGGCGCAGCCTTAACCGAAAAAATGAAAGAATTGATACCACGGCAGATGTACGACGTGGCCATTCAAGCCGCAGTGGGCAGCCAAGTTGTGGCCCGTACGACGGTCAAAGCCTTGCGCAAAGACGTAACGGCAAAATGCTATGGCGGCGATGTCAGCCGTAAGAAAAAATTACTGCAAAAACAAAAAGAAGGTAAAAAACGCATGAAACAAATTGGCAGTGTGGAAATTCCACACTCTGCGTTCTAGGCCGTACTGCGAGTGGATGATTAACGATGAAAACACTAAAAAAACAACCAGGCGTCAGCGGCGTCACTATGATGATTATGGCCTTTTTAGGCTTTTTGTTGATCAAAGCGGCCATCGCTCTGGTGCCTATGTATTTTGATAATCAAATGCTAAAAACCGCCTTGGACAGCATGGACAAATCACTGGAATTACAAGAAAACCCCAGTGTCGATTTGTTACAAGAAATGGTTGTTAAATCCTTAAAACATAACAATTTGGCGATACCCACTGAAGGCTTGGATATTCAAAAAGTCGATGGCAAATTAACTCTGAATTGGAGTTATGAACGCCGTGATACTTGGATGGGCAGCGTGGACGTAGTGGCGTCATTTCATGTGCAAAAAGAATACAAATAAGTGAATAATCCCTTATTAAAGCTAGCGCAGCGCACAGGCTACAGCTATCAAGATGAAAGCTTGGTGCTGTTGGCGCTAACGCATCGCAGTAAAGGCGATCGCAATAACGAGCGCCTCGAATTTCTTGGTGACTCGATTTTAAACTTTGTGATTGCCGAGAAAGTTTTTCAGCATTTTCCCCAGGCCAAAGAAGGCAAGCTCAGCCGCTTGCGCTCGCGCATTGTAAAAGAAGAAACCTTGGCACAAGTCGCTAAAGGTTTTGATTTGGGCGATTTTTTAATTTTAGGTTCGGGTGAATTAAAAAGCGGCGGCTTTCGCCGAGAATCCATCTTGGCCGACACCGTTGAGGCCTTAATTGGTGCTATGTATTTGGATGCAGGCATGGATGTGGCGCGCGAGCGTATTTTAGCTTGGTTCGCGCCTTATTTAGCGGCGTTAACCTTGGACGACCCTGTTAAAGATCCCAAAACACGCCTGCAAGAATATCAGCAAGCGCAAAAAATCAGCTTGCCGCTTTATGCCGTCATTCAAATTACCGGTCCATCCAACGAACAAGTTTTTACCGTGCGTTGCACTGTGCCACAAACGAGCAAAGAGCCTACAGCACAGGGCAACAGCCGTCGTCATGCAGAACAAGAGGCCGCTTTGCAAATGCTTAAAATACTGGGATTGGAGCAATAAATGGTACAGCGCACCGGTTATGTTGCCATTGTGGGGCGTCCCAATGTGGGGAAATCCACTTTATTAAATCGTATTTTAGGGCAGAAGCTGTCGATTACTTCGCGTCGCCCGCAAACCACGCGCCATCAGATTTTGGGCATTAAAACCGAAGACGATCTGCAAATTATTTATGTGGATACCCCTGGCATCCATAAGACGCAAGAAAAAGCCATCAACCGTTATATGAATAAAGCCGCCATCACCGCCGTGAAAGATGTCGATTTGATTTTAATGGTGGTCGATCGCATGCGTTTCACCGATGAAGACGAAATGGTGCTCAGCACCATTAAATCGCAGCGCGCGCCCGTTATTTTGGTGGTCAATAAAGTCGATTTTATTAAAGACAAAGACGAGCTGTTGCCTTGGCTGCAAACCCTAAGTGAAAAACACGATTTTGCCCAAATCGTACCTATTAGTGCGAAAACGGGGCGCAACGTCGATAAATTAGAAAGCTTAATTGAAAGTTTTATTCCCGAAGGACAAGCCTTTTATCCTGAAGATCAAATTACCGATCGCAGCTCACGCTTTTTGGCAGCCGAATTAGTGCGTGAAAAAATCATGCGCCAGCTCGGTGACGAGCTGCCCTATGCCATGACGGTGGAAATCGAAAAATTTACCCACGATGGCAATTTAATTGATATTCATGCGCTGATTTTGGTTGAGCGTGATTCGCAAAAATCCATTGTGATCGGTGATGGTGGCGCGCGCATTAAACAAATTGGTATCGAGGCGCGCAAAGACATGGAAACCATGTTCGATTGCAAAGTAATGCTGCGCCTGTGGGTAAAAGTAAAAGCGGGTTGGTCGGACGACGAACGCGCACTGCGCAGCCTTGGCTACGACGACAATTTAAAATAAATGCAGCGTTTTTATATTCTGCGCGCCGAGCCTTGGCGTGAAGACGATTGGCTGCTGGATATTTTTACCGAACAAGCTGGGCGAATGCGTGTGCAATTAAATCGCCCCAGCACCCCTCCTGATTTATTTCACTGTTATTGCGCATCCTGGACGCAAGAGGAATTGCCCAGCCTTAAAGGCTGGCATTTAGTGCGCAGTGATTTTCTGCAAGGCAAAAACCTATTTTGCGGTTTTTATTTAAATGAATTGTTGGTGCGTTTGCTGCCCGAGCAGGAAGCCGCGCCTGAATTATTTGCACGCTACCAGCATACGCTTGCGGCCTTAACGGAAGATGGCTTGCCCGATCCTTGGCTTAGGCTGTTTGAGTGGCAATTGCTGCAAACTTTAGGCTACGGCTTTTCTTGGCAGCTCGACGCCCAAGGTCAGGCTATTCGTGCTCATAAGCATTACGCTTTTATACCCAAGCAGGGCTTTAGTGAAAGCGCCTTGGGTTTTTTGGGAGAGGATATTTTGGCTTTTGCGCGCGGGGAAAGCGCCTTGCCTTTATGGCAAATGGCCAAAAAAATACTGCGCTTGGCCTTGGACGATATTTTGCAGCAACCGCTTTTAAGCCGTGAGCTGTTGCAGTGGCGATTACCCTAGCGCAGGCCATTGGCCTTTAGCTCAACACCGCAAAAGCCAGCACCCAGTCGCCTTCATCCGATAAGCTCAATAAGGCTTTTTGTGCGCCAAGCTCCGTAAGGCGCGCAGCGGCTTGGCCGTAAAGCTGTACCACGGGTGCACCCAGTTCGTCGCGCAACACTTCCATTTGTTGAAAACCCACGCCTTGGGCAATGCCTGTGCCTAATGCTTTGGCGAGGGCTTCTTTGGCGGCAAATTGTTTGGCAAGAAAATTGGCGCTGTCGTTGCGGCTGTGCCACAGCTCAAGCTCTTTGGTGGTGAGGATGCGCTTGGCCAAGCGCAAGCTGTGGCGGCTTAGGCTTTGGGCGATGCGCTGGCTATCGAGTAGGTCCGTGCCGATGGCACGAACATGAGCAAACTCAGGCGCGGTTACTGGCATGGGTGATGAGCTCACGCATATCGCTGACGGCTTGCTTTAAGCCGACGAATACCGCACGCGCGACTATGGCGTGGCCAATGTTCAGCTCGTTCATGCCAGGGATGGCGGCAATGGCTTCGACGTTGTGGTAGTGCAGGCCGTGACCTGCATTAACGATCAATCCTTGCTGCTTAGCGTAGGCGGCAGCCTCGGCAATGCGCTTCAGTTCGGCTTGTTGTTCTTGCTCGTTTTGCGCATCGGCATAGCGCCCTGTGTGCAGCTCGATAACGGGAGCGCCCACCCGCACTGTGGCGTCGATTTGCGCTTTATCGGGGTCGATAAAGAGCGAAACTTCCGCGCCTATGGCTTTTAAACGTAGAACCGCCGCGCGAATGTGCGCTTCTTGGCCTGCGACATCCAGCCCGCCTTCGGTGGTCAATTCTTCGCGTTTTTCAGGCACTAGGCAGCAGGCCGCAGGGCGCACTTCTTCGGCTAGGCAGAGCATGGCCTCGGTCACGGCCATTTCAAGGTTCATTTTGGTGCCAAGGGTTTGCGCCAGCACACGCACATCGCGGGGCTGAATGTGGCGGCGGTCTTCACGCGGATGCACAGTGATGCCGTCTGCGCCTGCTTCTTCGGCTAAAAAGGCCGCTTGCACGGGGTCGGGGTAAATCGTACCGCGCGCTTGGCGCAGGGTGGCAACGTGGTCGATGTTGACGCCAAGTAGGACGCGCTTGGGGTTTTTCATGGCTTAGTTTTCTCCAAAGAGGGCGCAGTCGATGTAGTCGCACAGGCAGTGGATAACCAGCAAGTGCACCTCTTGAATGCGCGCGGTGACAAAGGCAGGCACGCGAATTTCTACGTCTTCGCCACTGAGGAGTGAGGCCATGTTGCCGCCGTCTTTGCCCGTGAGTGCCACCACCACCATTTCACGCTCGTGCGCGGCCTTGATGGCTTCAATGACGTTGGCGGAGTTGCCGCTGGTGGAGATGGCCAGCAGCACATCGCCTGCGTTGCCCAGCGCCCGAATTTGTTTGGAAAACACTTCGTTGTAGCTGTAGTCGTTGGCGATGGAGGTGATGGTGGAGGGGTCGGTGGTTAAGGCCAGCGCAGGTAGGCTGGGGCGTTCGCGCTCGAAACGGTTTAGCAATTCGGAGGAAAAGTGCTGAGCGTCGCCTGCCGAGCCGCCGTTGCCGCAGGTTAAAATCTTGCCGCCATTGAGCAGAGCTTGCACCATTTGCAGCCCAGCACGCTCGATATAGGGCGGCAGTTCTTCGGCGGAGTGGGTTTTGGTTTCGATGCTGGCGGTAAAGTGGCCAAGGATTCGTTGTTGCATGGTTTTCTTCCTAAATAAGAATAACAGTAGGATCAAGCATCAGGGCATTTGGGTGCGTTAAAACGCGTTTTTTATCCATTCAAATTGCACTGGGTCGCCACTGGCGGACAGCACATCAAAGCGGCAAAAGGGCGGTTTGTTGCCAAAATGCTGCTGCAAATAAAACTCGGCGGTGCGGCGCAGTTTGCTGATTTTGCTGCGCGTGATGCTTTCAGCACCACTGCCGTGCTCGGCGCTTTCGCGGTAGCGCACTTCGACAAACACCAGCACCGTACCTTGCCAAAAAATCAGGTCGATCTCGCCACCGCGCAAGGTAAAGTTGCGCTCGACTAGGCTTAGGCCTTGTGCGCTAAGCCAGCTCTCGGCCAAGGCTTCGATGGCTTGGCCTTTGTGGCGGTGGCTTAACGCTGGGTCGTTGTAATCCCACATCCTTGTCTTCGTCCTTATCCTTATTGGCGACCACTGAGCTGGCGCGGCTGACCTTGGGCAAATTGGGTGCAATCGGTGCGGCGCACAATACGGCGCTGCGCATCCAAATGCAGTGAGCCTGTACTACCAAATACTTGGCTGTAAGG
>JAYRHO010000405.1:0-3097 GCA_041907245.1 Saccharospirillaceae bacterium | reverse complement strand
GGCATTGAAACGACCGAGCAACGCGGTTTCCAGCGTGACTGGCCCCCAAGGGGTGGATAAATCCAGCTCCAGTGTCAGGCTTTGTTCTTGTAAGCTGAGCACGCGCACTTGTTTGATGGCGGCGTTGGCCTTGAGATAGCTTAAAAGCTCTTGGTAGGCGGTAAAGTTTTTAACGCCTGTAACGGTAATCTGCACGCCTGCGGCTTGCCCCGTACTTTTCACGGCATATTGTTTAGAGAGATAGCCCGCTAGCTGGTCGGCAACTTGGCGCAGGGTACTGATGGCGTCGATGCCGCTGGCGCTTAGGTCGAGCTGTTGATTTTGATGCAGCAAAAAGCCTTGGTATTGAAAACGGCCGTCGGCGCGCTGCCACAGACGGCCGGTCATTTGGGCGTCAGCCACATAGCGCTCTGACGCTTCCATTATGTCGTCGCGGCTAAGCTCGCCTTGGCCGTTGCGCGTTTGAATTTTCCAATCGTCGGTATTGAGCATAGGCCAGAGCACAGGCAGGCCGCGTTCGTCGAAGGCTTGTTCGATAAGCCCCTGCCAGCGGCCATTTTCTTGGCTCAGTAATTTGCGTTGGCCTTTTTCGTCGATGTTTTGCCATAGCAAAATAAGCGGGCGGCTTTGCCCCCAAATAGCCAGCTGATAACGCTGCAAGAGCTTATCGAGCAGGTCTTGGGCAAAAATCACATCCAGCTGCAAGCTGTTGTCTAGGGGGTTTTGGCTGTAGCGCAGGCTTTTTATATAACGCTCGGCTTGCTGGGCTTGGGCTTGAATGTCGGGGTTTTGTAAGGCGTTGCTGTTGCCCGTCACTTTCACTATGACCTGCTGCAAGGCTTCGCCTAGGGCGTTTTTGCGGCTGTCGGCTTGCTGATTGCTAACAGGAACTTGGACCTCGTACAGGTCGGAAATCGTCACCGCGTGCGCGCCTAGGCTCAAGCTTAGGCACAAAAGCAAACTAAAAAAACGCACAGGCGCTCCAAAACTAGGCAAAAAAAGGGCGCATATTGTGCCACGGGAAAGCGGTGCTGTGTAGAACGAGCAGCATCCCTTCAGTGAAGACAAGCGATAAACGCACGGAGCGCGCTTTTTGGGGTGAAGTTCTCATTCTAAATCGGTAGAATGTGCGCCTTTCTTTTAGCTACCCTCTGTGACCTTCTCATGAGCAATCAAAAAACCTTAAGTTACAAAGACGCCGGTGTGGATATCGACGCCGGTGAAGCCTTAGTTGAACGCATCAAAGGCGTAGCCAAGCGCACCCGTCGTCCCGAAGTTTTGGCGGGCTTGGGTGGCTTTGGCGCTTTATTTGAATTGCCCAAGGGCTACAAAGAGCCTGTGCTGGTATCGGGCACAGACGGTGTGGGCACGAAATTACGCCTAGCGATGCAGCTGCAAAAACACGACAGCATTGGCATCGACTTAGTCGCCATGTGTGTCAATGACCTAGTAGTCGGTGGCGCAGAACCTTTGTTTTTCCTCGACTACTACGCCACGGGCAAGTTGAACGTGGATGTGGCGGCCACCGTAGTTGCAGGCATTGGCGAAGGCTGCGAACAAGCAGGTTGCTCTTTGGTCGGTGGTGAAACCGCTGAAATGCCTGGCATGTACGAAGGCGAAGATTACGACCTCGCAGGCTTTGCCGTAGGCATAGTTGAAAAGTCTGAAATTCTTGATGGCAGCAAAGTTAAGGCGGGCGACAAGCTCATTGGCGTGGCTTCCTCGGGTGTGCATTCCAATGGCTACTCTTTGGTACGCAAAATTCTGGAGGTGTCTAAGGCCGATTTGAATGCGAATCTGGATGGCCGCAGCCTAGGCGATGCCCTGATGGCGCCGACACGCATTTACGTCAAGCCCGCACTGAAACTCATTAAAGAATCGCAAGTGCATGCCATGTGCCATGTCACTGGTGGCGGCTTCCAAGAAAACATTCCGCGCGTGTTGCCCGATAACTGCAAAGCCGTCGTCAATACCGACAGCTGGCAGTGGCCTACGGTGTTTGAATGGCTGCAAAAAAATGGCAACGTCGCCACCATGGAAATGTTCCGCACCTTTAACTGCGGCGTAGGCTTGATTGTGGCCGTTCCTGCGGCACAAGCCGACGCAGCCGTGGCCTTGTTAAACCGCGAAGGCGAGAAAGCTTGGGTGTTGGGTGAAGTGGCCAGCCGCCAAGGTGAAGAAGCTCAAGTGCAATTTACTGGCGCGCGCGCATGAACCTTGAGAACGCCCAGCCCGAACGCAAGCCGCGCATTGTTATTTTAATCTCAGGCAGTGGCAGCAATATGGCTGCCCTTGCCGATGCCGTGCGTGCAGGGCAGATCGATTGCGACATTGCAGCGGTGATCAGTAATAAAGCCGAAGTCGCAGGCCTTACCAAGGCACAAGACCGCGGCATTCCCACGCTGGTGCTTAGCCACAAAGACTACGCCAGCCGCGAAGCCTACGACACCGCGCTTATACAGCAAATCGACAGTCTGGAGTGCGATTTAATCGTGCTGGCGGGCTTTATGCGCGTGCTGTCGCCTGGCTTTGTGCAGCATTACGCTGACCGCATCTTAAACATTCACCCGTCTTTGCTACCCAAATACCAAGGCTTGCACACGCACGAGCGCGTGCTGGAAGCAGGGGACAGCGAACACGGTGTGACGGTGCACTTTGTCAACGAAATCTTGGATGACGGCGCCAACGTGATTCAAGCGGTCGTGCCCGTACAGGCCGAAGACACTCCTGCGTCCTTGCAACAAAAAGTGCATGCGCAAGAACACATCATTTACCCCATAGCGGTGAAGTGGTTTGTGGAAGGCCGCCTTAAATACCGCGACGCCAAGGCGTGGCTAGACGGCAAAGCCCTGCCTGCCACAGGCCTGCGCCTGTAAGCGCGCCCCCCCAAGTGGGGGATGTGCCTCAAGGTCTTTTCGCTCTATTTTCGCCCGCATAATTCTAATAAAGCTGCTGTCGTTATTGCGCCACCCTGATCACAATGTTGTGGGTTTGTACATTATCGACCTGCCTGTCACTACGGTGGCCGCTTGTGCGGCGGGGCGCGAAATTTGGAACTACCCGAAATTTGTGACGCCCATTTCCTATCAGGCGCGGG
>JAYRHO010000404.1:0-5271 GCA_041907245.1 Saccharospirillaceae bacterium | reverse complement strand
TAGTCCAAAGGCTGATTGTCCCCCGCCATCCAGTGCGCCAGCAGCTTCATCGCCTGCGCGAGGGCGACAGGCGTCAGCTCAGGTGTACCGATGACATCCCCTAAGGCATAAACCGAAGGCACGGCGGTTTGGAAAAAACTATCCACCATCACCGTACCTTTGTCATCGAGCTTAACGCCAATGTCTTCAAGGCCTAGGTTGGCGGTCTGCGCTTTACGCCCTGTGGCAAACATCACCGCATCGCAAGCCAAAGTAGAGCCGTCTTGCAAATGGCACAGCAAGGAGCCATCGGCCTGTTTTTCGATGCGTTTCACTTCGGTTTGGGTGCGAATATCGACGCCGTGGCGAGCGATTTGTTCGCTGGCGAAGCGGCGCACATCGGCATCAAAACCGCGCAGAATCTGCTCACCGCGATAAAGCAGATGCGTTTGTACGCCTAAGCCATTGAAAATACCTGCAAACTCCACCGCAATGTAGCCGCCACCGACCACCACCACCCGCTTGGGCAGGTTTTCTAAATAAAAGGCTTCGTTGGAGGTAAAACCGTACTGCGCGCCATCAATATCGGGTTTAAAAGACCAGCCGCCTGTGGCGATGACGATGCGTTTACCCTGATAAACCTGCCCCTCGACCTCGATGCTATTGGCACTGACCAGCTTGCCCCGACCTCGGATAATGGTCACACCCGGACCTTCGAGTAAGTTATTATAAATACCATTTAAGCGATTGATTTCACGGGTTTTATTATCTCGGAGCGTTGCCCAGTCTAGGCTTTTTAGCTCTAGGTTCACGCCATAGCCTTTGGCTTCCGCCACGCTTTGCGCGTACTGCGCGCCGTAGACAAACAGCTTTTTGGGCACGCAGCCGACGTTGACGCAAGTGCCGCCTAAATAGCGCTCTTCAATGACCGCCACTTTCATTCCTTTGGCCGCCGCCATACGGCTTAGACGCACACCGCCCGACCCTGCCCCAAGCACCAATAAATCGTACATTTCACTCATGATATTTACCCTTTGGTTCAGTGTACTAAGGTCGCACGAATATCCACACGCCCGACGCGGTCGGTTTGATCCACGCTGATTTGGCTGGCATGCACCCCCTGAGCTTGCAGAGCTTCAAACAGCACTATGGCTTCATCGAAGGCGGCGCGATCCAGCCAGATACGCAGGCTTTGGCCGTCTTGTTCGTAGCGGCTTAGCGCTATACCTGCTTTCTGCGCCTGCTGCATAGTGACGGCCAGCAAGGATTCTTGCCCGCCGCCTGAGCTGGCGCGGCCAAACTTGCCCGCGTTTTTGGCTATCAGGTTATAAGTAGCCAGATTGTGCTTAAGCTGAGCTTCGGCGCTGCGATAGCTCGACAATAAAGGCGCATACACCAGCATAAAGATAAAGGCCAAAAGCAGTAGCCAGCCTACGGCCTTGACCACCCACTTGTCGCGTGCTGACAGAGCCTCATACCAGTGCTTTGCCCGTTGAACTTGCTCGTTATTTTGCCATTCGTGCAAAAGACGAGCGCGAATGGGTTCCAGTTGTTGTTTGAGCGCGTCTAAGTTCATGCTTGGCCTCCGATGCGAATGCGGCCTTTGACACCGTCTTTGTCGTTATTGGCCGAGGCGATTTCGGCCTGCAAGCCGCTGTTTTCCAAAGACTGACGCAGCGCTTGCAGCTCATCCAAGGTGGCGGCTTTCACTTCTACGGTCATCTCGTTCATGCGGTCGTTATAACGCAGTGAAATCAGCTGTACCTTGTCGGCCAAACCCTGTTCACGATAGGCCTTGGCCAGTGCGTAGGTGGCAGGCACAAAACCGACTTGCCCGCTGCTGGACGTTCCTGCCAGCTTTTCTTGAAATTGGCGCTCCAGCGAGCGAATACGCTCACCTGGAAAGAGGCTTTTATACAGCGCCAAGCTTTGCTCTTGCACTTGCTTGGCCTGACTTTGCAAACTGTGGATCTGTCCGTAAAAGCCCAAAGTCCACAGCAACAACAACGCAGCGGCAAGCCCTGCTACAGGTGCCCACCAAGGTGCGGGCTTTTTGATATTCTGAGCCTTGGGTGCAAAGCGTCCTGTCAATAAGTTCAATGGCTTAGACGGAATAGTTAATTCATTTTCCTGTTGAAGCTGAGTTTGAATTTGCGCAATTTGACCAGGAAAGCTGGTTTCCAGGGTGGTTTTTAAGAGCTCCAGCACATCCAAGGAGCGCCCTACCAAGCGGATTTCATCAAAGCGTGCGTCTTCGGCAAAGAGCGACTCCAGCACAGGCGTTAAGGCTTGATCCGTCACTAGCCCTTCAAAATCGCCAGGCAGGCTGATAAGCCAGCCCGTCTCTTGGCGTAACAGCTGAAATTGCATACCCAGCAAGTAGCTTTCAGGAATCACTTCGCGCACTTGAATATGATGCAGCTCACAGGCTTCCAATAAGCGATCCAGCAGATCGGCGGCAAACACATAGGCTCGATGCGTTTTTTTATAGCTGCCCGCAGGTGCGATGACGTATTGGCTTAAATCCTCGATCAAGGATTCTTCCAATGCAAAAGGCAGCGCCTTGGCCAAGTGACGGCTACTGATACCAGGCAGGTTCACCCAGTGCACGCTGTAATTTTGCGCACTTAAAATAAAACGCACCGAGGTAAGGTCGGGCTGCTCTTGCGCCCACTGCTCCAGTGTGCGCATTGCCCCTTGGGCTTGAACCAGCCATTGGCCGCTTAAGGCGTGCCACTGTATTTTTAAAGTTTCCATGCTGTTGTTATCTGCCTGCTCTGGCTAAGGGAGTGCTGGAGGCACTTCGTTACTGTCGTCGCTGTTGTTTTTTTTGCTTGCTAGGGTATCGGCTCGCGCCTCTCGACGCGAGAAATCACGCCACAAGGTGGTGATGACACCGCTGCCTGCATCGCGTTTAAGCAGCACTTCACAGGTGGCGATGCGCTCGGCCAAATCAATACGGATAAAGGCCATAAAAAACTCGGATTTTACACTGAAATCGCCCTGTTCCCAGCGCGCTTTGTTTTTATCTTCGCCTTCGGTAAAGGGGCGAACTTCCGCCAAAGTCCAAAAATCGTCGATTTTGCTAAAGCCTTTTTCACCACGCGCCGCCGCGATCGCCTCCCCTTGTGCCAAGGTCAGACTGCTGTCCAAGGCCGCTAAAACCACAGGGGGAGCAGTATTGACGTTAAGCGCTGCGGTTATGGGCAAACAAGTAACAAAAGGCTCTAGCCGAGCGTAAGCATCGAGCGTCATCCCCTCGACCGCCAGTATCTCCGAGCTGTGTTTGCAGCCTTGGTAAGCGGCGCGATAAGGCGTTTTTTTATTTTGGTACAAATCATCGGCCTGGCTGGTTTCATCCATCCATTTCACCACATTAGCACTGATGTTGGGCTCTAGCCCCAATAGATTAAGCAGATTGGCAAAACGCGCACTTTGCCTGTCGCGGTTGGATGCGATTCGGCTTAGGGTATTGAGGTTAAAAAGCCCCTGCGCATCGCGGATGCGAATAAAAGCCATGCCAGGTTGCAAGGGAAAATGACGCTCTTGCGCCCATTCTTCTTTGTTGTGGGTGGTGTCTTTGTTTTTCTGCCATGCCATGTATAAGCCTGTGCGTACCGCATCTTCTGCACCCTGGGCATAGGCCTTGGCCTGCGTCATCGCCAACAGAGTTGCCGAGCGTTGCGTGTCGTTGGCTTGGCGCTCCACCATGGCAATGGCCAACACGGAAACGATGGCAAATATCATCAAAACGGAAATCAGCGCCATACCTTGAGAGCGACGCATCAGAACTCTCCCCAGCTAATCAGCCACAAGCGTTCAATTTCACCTAAGTTGGGTAAGGTAATGCGCATACGCACAGCCTGAGGCTTGATGCCGTTGGCGGAGTTCAGCGCAGGCCACTGGCTAAACCAATCGCCCTTAGACGGTGGCTGACTCTCGCTTTGCGTTGCGCGCGCCAGCACATCGAACTCCAGCCCTTCGGCCTGCTCCAGCAACACCTGCGCGATAGGCTCGGTGTTGTTGGCACGATCGAGCACAGGCCAAAAATAGCGCAACAGGCATTCGCCCTTCACTTCGGTGATACCCCAGCTTTCAAGGCGCAGACGCGCTTGCTTGCAGGCGTCGTTATCCAAAGGCTCAAGACGATACGCCACGCGTTGCAGCTCGCCCCTCGGCTCTTCGACAAAGGGAGAATTGCGCCAGCCTGCGCGCGTAAACTCCAATAAATAGTCGCTGCCGCCCAGCACCAGTGCGGGTTGAGTGCTGCCAAACTCATCGCGGATACTGCGGTTGATGATTTGTTCGATATCGCGCCCCAAGACCTGATTAAAACGCTGCAAGCTGGCCAGCTGTTCTGCGCGAATGTCGGTGGCACGCCGCGTTTCGATGATATTAGAAAGCAGCTGCACCGAGCCGATGCCTATCATGGCGGTAATGGCCACGGCGATCAGCACTTCCAGCAAAGTAAAACCGCGCGACATCAGTGTTTCCCCATGATGCTGGCAAGGCTCGCCAGTGGGCTGTCTTTGTGTGCCATATCCGCCACATTCACCGTGACGCGAAAGGTGTCTGGAAATTGCGTGGCTTCAACCTTGATATTGAGCTGCCAATCACGACGGGCAAAACTCACCTGGTCTTTGCGCTCACCCTGTTGCGGCGTACCCGCCAGCTTGATTTCGGCCAAGCGGTTTTCCGCCACCATAGCGGCCAAGGTTTTATCTTGCAGGTAGATCAGGGTATCCACGCTTTGGCTGGCGGTTTGGCTTAGGGTTAAGGCCATGGCGGTGAAGATGGTCAGCGCAACCATCACCTCCAATAAGGTAAAGCCTTGTTTAGTCTTCAAAATGCTCAACCTCCAAGGCGGGGGGATTGAAGCCGTCACCCTGAAGCTTCACCGCAAAATGCGTGTCTTCGCTGTGGCTTAGCAACATTTCAAAAGGCGTGTATTCGTCGGAGGACAAAAACAGCAGCACAGGCTTTGGCCCTTCTTTGCCGACCTCGGCGTCCAAATCCACCTCTTTGCCCTCGACCGTCAGCGTCATAAAAACGGTTTCAGGCAAGTTAAGCTCGCCCTTTAAGCTACCTTGGTGGGCTTGCCACGGGTTCTTTTGAATGGCATCCACTTCTTCACGGGTTTTGCCTGCTTGCACTTCTTGTTTACGCAAATCTTGCAGGCTCAATAGCTTCAAAAAGCCACTGTCCATGGCCACACCCAGATCGATATTTTGAAAGCTGGCTTCTTGCTGATAGGCCATAAAGAGCGCACGAATCTGCTCGCCCGTGCGCGTG
>JAYRHO010000403.1:0-3994 GCA_041907245.1 Saccharospirillaceae bacterium | reverse complement strand
GTGGCGAAGGCAATGCCATTGCCATTCGCATCGCGCGTGCTTTTACTGGCAAAGATACCGTGGCATTTTGTGGTTATCACGGTTGGCATGACTGGTATTTATCTGCGAACTTAGGGGATGAGAAAAATTTAGCAGGCCATTTATTGCCCGGATTAGATCCAAAAGGCGTTCCGAAAAATTTAAAAGGCTCAACAATTCCATTTAATTACAACGATTTTGACGGGCTGTTAGAGATCGTTAATAACCATGAGGTTGGTGTTATTAAAATGGAAGTGGTTCGCAATATGGGGCCAGAAGATAACTTCTTACAAAAAGTACGTAATCTGGCCACTGAGCGCGGCATTGTCTTGATCTTTGATGAATGCACATCGGGTTTTAGAGAAACTTTTGGTGGGTTGCATAAAAAATACGGCGTAGAGCCTGATATGGCGATGTTCAGTAAAGCGCTGGGCAATGGGTATGCCATCACCGCTATTTTAGGTCGTCGCGATATTATGCAAGCGGCACAATCTACCTTTATGAGCAGCACTTTTTGGACCGAACGCATTGGACCTACGGCTGCGTTAAAGACATTGGAAGTGATGGAAAAACTTCAATCTTGGCAACGCATTACCGAAACAGGCTTACAAATCCGCCATCGTTGGCAGCAACTGGCTGACAAGTACGAGCTGGGTATTAACCACTGGGGTATTCCTGCGCTGACTGGTTTTACTTTCCGAAGCGACAGCACCCTAAAATACAAAACGCTGATTACTCAAGAAATGCTTAAAAAAGGCTACCTCGCCAGTACCTCTGTTTACACTTGCACTGAACACACGCCAGCAATTGTAAACACCTACTTTGAACAGCTTGACCCCGTATTTAAGCTGATTAAGGAATGCGAAGAAGGCCGAAATATCGACGCTTTATTGGAAGGGCCAGTGTGCCATGCTGGGTTTAAGAGGCTAAATTAACCTCCACTTAGAGCAGGCTTCCAGTAATTAGACGGTGCTTCATACCGCAATTGGACGGTGCTTATTTACGCTGATAAATACTGTGCAAAACTATACGCCATACAGAAAATGAGTTGATATGAATAAACCGATCTTCGAGATGGGCAACGGCGTGAAAAATATCTATAAATATGCCAAGGCTTATGGTGGCCGTGACCCGATTATTGAAGAAGGCGAAGTGTTTCGCATCAAGATTCAAACCACCCAAGATAGTGAGGGAGTAAGTAAGGGAGTAAATGGCGGTGTAAATGAGCTTTTAAATTTTATTGCTGGCAGCCCCAATATGAGCGCTAAGGCTTTAAGCCAAAAACTAGACATTCCTTTAAGAACTGTCGAGCGTCGGCTAAAAGAATTGCGTAGCGCAGACCTTATCGAATTCGTAGGTGCGCCCAAAACAGGCGGTTACTATTTAAAACAGGAATAGCCATGAACATCACCTTCCGCGCAGACGCATCCACCCAAATCGGCACTGGCCACATTATGCGCTGCCTCACCTTGGCAGACGCCTTAAAAGAGCAAGGCGCAACCTGCCACTTCATTTGCCGCGAGCACGAAGGCAACTTAATTGAACTCATCAAAAACAAAGGCCACACCGTCAGCGTTTTACCCGTGCCCACATCCTGTAGGAGCGAATTGTATTCGCCCGCCCCTCATAATGCAGAAACACATTTATCGTGTAACCAAAACAGCCAATTAGCCCACGCCCACTGGCTTGGCACAACCCAAGAAGAAGACGCGCGGCAAACCATTGCCGCCTTGCATCGTCATTCCCGCGAAGGCGGGAATCTTCAACCAACCCACTGGCTCGTCATCGACCATTACGCCCTCGACCACACATGGGAAACCCTGCTTGCCCCGCACACCGACAAAATCCTCGTCATCGACGACCTAGCCGACAGAAAACACCACTGCAATATTCTGCTCGACCAAAACCTCGGCAAAACCTCAGCAGATTACCAACAGCTAGTACCAGAACACTGCGCCTTATTGCTCGGCCCTGAATATGCCCTGCTGCAACCGCAATACGCCGAGCTACGCCCCAGAACCCCGCCGCGCCAAGGCTCCATTAAAAACATCCTGATTTACTTCGGCGGCAGCGACCAACACGATCTAACCGGCATGGCCACCCAAGCCTGTTTGCAGCTTAATAGGCCAGACATTCAACTCAACGTCGTCATGGGCAACAGCTATCCGCACCCAGAAAAGCTGCAACAACTCGCCCACACACACAGCAACATCAGGCTCCACCAAAACCTCCCCAGCCTTGCACCGCTTATGCTGCAAGCCGACCTTGCTATCGGGGCAGGCGGCAGCACCAGTTGGGAACGTTGTTGCCTAGGCTTGCCAGCAATCATTGTGACTTTGGCGGAGAATCAAATCCCTATTGCTCAAGAACTGCACCAGCAAAAACTGGCACATTGGCTGGGTAACGCAGAAGACGCAAACACTCCAGCAATTCAGCAAACATTGAACGAAGTTTTAAAAGACGAACAAGGCTTAGAAGATTGGTCGCAGCGTTGCTTTAGCGTCACCCAAGCACAAGGAGCCACCGCACTGGCTGGCTACATGCTGCTAAATAAAGACACAGCATTACATGCACGCCTAGCTAACTTAGCCGATGAAAAACGACTGCTAGATTGGGCAAACGACCCACAAACTCGGCAGAACTCCTTTAACACTGCCCCTATAACACCAGAACAACACCGCCAATGGTTTTACCAAAAACTGCGTCACCCAGAGCAAAGCAAAATCTACATCCTAGAGACTGCAAACCGGCTCCCCGTCGGGCAAGTGCGTTTTGACTGGCATCCAGAAAAGCAAGTGTGGCGAATTAATTATGTCTTAGCACCAGCGGCAAGAGGAAATGGTCTAGGCTCGAAGGTTTTAGGAATGGCACTACAAAAAATGAATCAAGAAACGAATAGCGAAATATACGGCGAAGTTCTGGCGAAGAATCAGATATCAGCTAGTATTTTTAGGCGGTTGAATTTCTTAGAAACTGAACTAGATGGGCATCTAATTTTTACGAATAAGTAGGCGCTAATGAAAAATATCGAAATCAATAATAAAAAAATTGGCGCAGAGTTCTCTCCTTACGTTATTGCAGAAATATCTGCCAACCATAACGGCAAGATTGAAAACGCGTTAAAACTTATCGAAGTTGCCAAAACCGCAGGCGCAGATGCGGTTAAAATTCAAACCTACACAGCAGACACCATTACCTTAAATAGCGACAAAGAAGACTTTCAAATTCATGGTGGCTTGTGGGACGGGCAAACTCTCTATCAACTCTACCAACAAGCTTATACCCCTTGGGAATGGCACAAGCCTTTATTTGACTACGCTCATAAGCTAGGCATTACTATTTTTAGCTCGCCTTTTGATAACACTGCCATTGATTTACTAGAAGATTTAAATGCCCCTGCTTATAAAATCGCCAGCTTTGAAGCTGTAGATTTACCGCTGATTAAATACGCTGCCAGCACAGGCAAGCCGCTCATTATTTCTACTGGCATGGCCGACGCAGAAGAAATCGAACAAGCCATTCAAGCCGCTCGTGAAGGCGGCTGCCAACAGCTCGCGATTTTGCACTGCGTTAGCGGCTACCCAGCCCCAGCAGGCGACTACAACCTACGCACCATTCCCGACATGATTAACCGCTTTGGTTTGGTCACAGGGCTTTCCGATCATACCTTAGATAACACCACCGCCATTGCCAGTGTTGCTATGGGCGCAAGCATCATCGAAAAACACTTCACTCTAGACCGCAATGGTGGCGGCCCAGACGACAGTTTCTCACTAGAACCCGCAGAACTCACCGCACTGTGCCGCGATACCAAAACTGCTTGGCAAGCCCTAGGAAAAATTGACTACGGCAGAAAATCCAGCGAACAAGCCAACGTAAAATTCCGCCGTTCGCTTTACTTTGTAAAAGACATGAAAGCAGGTGACATCATCACCCCAGATAGCATCCGCAGCGTCCGCCCAGGCTACGGCTTACC
>JAYRHO010000402.1:0-4106 GCA_041907245.1 Saccharospirillaceae bacterium | reverse complement strand
CGATGTTTTCAGGAATGCCTTCTAATTCAACAGGGGTATCGCCGCCCAGTTCCATCAAGCGACGAATAACATCGCGCACTAAAATTTCAGGGGCAGAAGCACCCGCTGTCACGCCGACCTTGGTCACGCCCTCAAGCCATGCTGGCTGAATTTCATTGGCGTGATCAAGCAGATAGGCTTTTGCGCCCATGCGCTCGCCAATTTCGCGCAAGCGATTGGAATTGGAGCTGTTGGGTGAGCCAACCACAATAAGCAATTCGCAATCGGCGGCGAGTTTTTTTACCGCGTCTTGGCGATTTTGCGTGGCATAGCAAATATCGTCTTTGCGCGGCCCTTGGATTTGTGGGAATTTTTTACGCAGCGCATCAATGACCGCAGCCGCATCGTCCATAGACAAGGTTGTTTGCGTCACATAAAACAATTTTTCAGGATGCTCGATAACGAGATTTTCGACATCTTTGACATCTTCCACCAAATAAATATGGCCGCCATTTTCAGCATTAAATTGCCCCATAGTGCCTTCCACTTCGGGGTGGCCTTTATGACCAATTAAAACGCACTCGCTGCCATCACCACTGTAACGGCTGACTTCCAAATGCACCTTGGTAACCAGCGGGCAAGTGGCGTCGAAAATTTGTAAGCCACGCTCGGCCGCTTCAGCGCGCACCGCTTGCGATACACCGTGAGCAGAAAAAATTACCACGCTGCCGCGCGGCACATCCGCCAATTCATCGACAAAAACTGCACCGCGTGCGCGTAAATCTTCGACCACATATTTGTTGTGCACTACTTCGTGGCGCACATAAATCGGATGTGGAAAAAGCTCCAACGCACGATTGACGATTTCAATAGCGCGATCAACGCCCGCGCAAAAGCCGCGCGGATTAGCCAGTTTAATGTGCATCGCCAACCTCAAGAATTTGGACTTCAAATATCAGCGTTTGCCCAGAAAGGGGATGATTAAAATCAATGGTCACCCACTCGCCTTCTACCGCTTTTACCACACCTGGCACTTCTTGTTTTTTGGCATCGGCAAAAGACACCACTAAGCCTGGAGCAATGGGCATATCCACAGGAAAAGCCGAGCGCGGCATCACATGCTGATTGGCACTTTGATGGACGTTAAAACCACTTTCAGGCGGCACCGTAAATTCTTTATGGTCGCCTGCTTTTAAGCCTATTAAATATTGTGCAAATCCTTCGGGGATATTGTCATCGCCGACCACACAGCTGGCTGGTGCGCCGTCAAAATTAGAATCGACGATACGACCATCGGCCATTTTCAACGCAAAGTGCAGCGTAATTTTGCTGCCTTTTTGAATGCTTGCGGACATAAGATTTACCTCAATAACAACTAGGATAACAACTAGGATTTTTTGCGTTTGCTTTCAAGCAGTGCGTCAATAATCAACATAATTGCGCCCAAAGTAATGGCGCTGTCGGCGATATTGAATGCGGGGAAATACGCACCATTCCAATGGAAAGATAAAAAATCCACCACATGGCCGTAAACAATTCGATCAACCAAATTGCCCAGTGCGCCACCTAAAATTAAAGCGATGGCCATAGGCAACCATTTAGCACTGCGCGGCAGGCGTTTAAGCCACAACAACAGCACCACACTCACGCCCAATGCAATGGTGGTAAAAAACCAACGCTGCCAGCCACCTTGGCTGGCTAAAAAGCTAAAAGCCGCGCCTTTGTTATAGAGCAGAGTCAAATCAAATACAGGCAAGATAGACACGGGCGTGGCATAAATTAAATGATTTTCAGCCAAAATTTTGGTGATTAAATCCACCACTATTACCAACAGTGCCAACCAAACCCAAATTAACGCGGTGCGCTTTTTACTCATTATGCAAAACGGCGAATTTCGCCGACTCCTTCAATGTTATCGATGCAGCGCTGACACAAAGTAGGGTGTTTTACCGCTTTGCCGACGCTGGCATTTTGGTGCCAGCAACGTTCGCATTTTTCGTAAGAGCTGGCCGCTACCGCGACACGCAATTCGCTCAGCTCGTTTTCTACGCCCTGTGCGGCATCGAAATCGGCCAAGTTTGCCGCTGAGGTAATTAAAATAAAATGCAGCTCATCGGCGACTTTATTGAGCAAAGCTTTAATCTCAGGCTTGGCATAAAGCGTCACTTGCGCGCTTAAACCTGCACCGATGAGTTTGTCGTTACGCGCTTTTTCCAATGCACCGTTCACAGCGGCTTTCACATCCAAAATACGCGCCCAGAAGGCATCGTCCAATTCACTGGCGGCCAACGCAGGGAAGGCATCGTACCAAGTGGCCAGCATTACCGATTCTTCTTTTTCCCCTGGCAGGGTTTCCCAAATTTCTTCGGCGGTAAAAGATAAAATCGGTGCAATCCAACGGCTCATCGCCTGCGCGACATGATAGAGCGCGGTTTGCGCACTGCGACGTGGCAAGCCATCGGCTTTGCAGGTGTATTGGCGATCTTTGATCACATCCAAATAAAAACCACCCAGCTCGCTTACACAGAAATTCATCAGCGTTTTGGTCAGACCTTTAAAGTCGTAGTCCATATAAAGCGCGATGATTTTTTCTTGCAGTTTTTTGGTGTAGCTCACCATCCACGCATCCAGTGGCAGCAGTTTGTCGCCAGACACCACATCGCTTTGTGGGTTAAAACCGTTGAGGTTGGCCAGTAAGAAGCGGCAAGTGTTGCGCACGCGGCGATACGCATCGGCATTGCGGCGCAGGATTTCTTTAGAGACCGTCATTTCACCGCTGTAGTCGGTGTCGGCCACCCACCAGCGCAGAATGTCGCCACCGAGCTCGTTGATCACTTCTTGTGGCGCAATGACGTTGCCCAAAGATTTGGACATTTTGCGGCCATCGGCATCTACGGTAAAACCGTGGGTTAATACGGTTTTGTAGGGCGCCGTACCATAAGCGGCGACGCTGGCCAAAAGCGAGCTTTGGAACCAGCCACGATGCTGATCCGAGCCTTCTAGGTACATTTCGGCGGGGAATTTCAGCTCAGGGCGCTGACGCAGCACGGCGGTGTGCGTTACGCCTGAGTCAAACCAGACATCGAGCGTATCCATCACTTTGACATAGTCTTTGGCCTGCGCGCCCAACAGCTCGGCGGCGTCCATATCGAACCAAGCGTCTATGCCTTTTTCTTCGACTTTCAGCGCGACTTTTTCAATCAAGGCGGCGGTATCTGGGTGCAGCTCTTGGGTGTCTTTGTGGATAAAGAGCGCAATAGGCACGCCCCAAGTGCGTTGACGTGAAATACACCAGTCGGGGCGGTCGGTCATCATGCTTTCGATGCGCGCGCGCCCCCAGCTTGGACGCCACTCCACGCTGTGCTGCACTTCATGCATGGCCTGAGTGAGCAAGCCCGCTTGTTTCATGCTGATAAACCACTGCGGCGTAGCGCGGAAAATAATGGGCGTTTTATGACGCCAGCAGTGCGGGTAGCTGTGGGTGATATTGGCTTTTTTCAGCAGCGCGCCTTTTTCAGCCAGCAAGGTCAGGACGCGGAAATTGCCTTTGTCGGCAGTGCTTAGGCCCGATAATTCCAAGGCATCCAAGACAGGCGTCGTAATAAAGCAGCCGTTATTGCCCACCAGCATCAGCTCGGCTTTGACGCCAAATTGGTTGGACACCACAAAGTCGTCGGCACCGTGCATGGGCGCGGTGTGCACCGAGCCTGTACCTGAGTCGGCGGTGACGTGCGTGCCTGTGATGATGGGTACAAACTTCGCGCCGCCTTGGGCATTGGGCATAAAGGGATGTTGCACACTAAAGGGCGCTTGCGCTTGGCCTTCGAGCTGGCCGAAAGCCGCGCCTTTGGCCACGCCCAGCACCTCGTAGGCTTCGATGCCGTAGCGACTCATGGCGTCTTTGACCAAATCGGCGGCCAAAAGCAGCACTTCGTTTTGCTCGTTAAGCAGCACCAAAGCGTATTCAAGGCTTGGGTGAACCGACACCGCTTCGTTAGCAGGAATGGTCCAGGGTGTGGTGGTCCAAATGACGATACTGACAGGCTTGCCTTTGTGGCTGGCTGCGGCAAAAACGTCGTAAATACGCTCATCGGCAAAGGCAAACTTCACATCAATGGCGATGGATT
>JAYRHO010000401.1:0-4140 GCA_041907245.1 Saccharospirillaceae bacterium | reverse complement strand
GGCGGTTTTTTGCGCAAAACTAAATTGGACGAACTACCACAATTATGGAATGTGTTAAAAGGTGAAATGAGCTTAGTCGGCCCGCGCCCCGGTTTGTTTAACCAAACAGAGCTTACGGAAGAACGTGATAGGTTAGGTGTTTTTTCTGTGCGCCCTGGCATTACTGGTTTGGCTCAAGTTAATGAAATAGATATGTCTACGCCAAAGCTTTTGGCAGAAACTGATGCAAAAATGATCCGTGAGCTGAGTGTAGCGAATTATTTTAAATTTATTTTACAAACGGTGACGGGCAAAGGCGCAGGCGACAGGGTGAAAGGGTAGAGGCGGCTTTGAACCGCCTTTTTTATTATTATATTTTGATAGCCAGCGCGTATGATGCGGCCAGTTTGTTTGAAGAATAAAAGGTTTTGCTGATGTTAAAAACATGGTTGTTGGGTTTACCTCGCCGTTATAAACGCATTTTACAGGTGCTGGCCGATGTGGGCTTGGTGTGGTTGTCTTTGTGGTTGGCGTTTGGGGTGCGTATTGGTTTTGAGGCGGCGGCTCTGGCGCTGTCGGCGCACGCTTGGCTTTTGTGGGCGGCGCCTATTATCGCGGTGGTAGTGTTTATTCCGCTGGGGATGTACCGCGCGGTGGTACGTTATTTGGGCAAGGAAGCGCTGATTACCATTGCCAAGGCGGTGTCGGTGTCGGCGCTGCTGCTGGCGGTGACTATTTACCTGTATGAAGGGCGTGTGGGGCCTACTGTGCCGCGTTCTTTAGTGCTCAATTATTGGCTCTTTAGCCTGCTCACTATGGGCGGCTTGCGTTTGGCGATGCGCTATTATTTTGGCGAGGGGCTGCGCTTTACTGGGCGTATTTTGCTGCCTTTTTTGCAGGACAGCTCGCATTTACCCAAGGTGGCCATTTATGGCGCGGGGGCGGCGGGTAGCCAGCTGGTGAACGCCCTGCGCATGAGTAAAACCATGCAGCCTGTGGCCTTTATCGATGACGATGAGAGCCTGTATAAGCGCACTATTGCCGGCCTTAAAGTGTACGACCCGAGCCATATTGCACGCATGATTACCGATACGGGTGCGGTGCAGCTGCTTCTGGCGGTGCCTTCGGCCAGCCGCGCTCGGCGCAAAGAAATCCTGAGCAGTCTTGAGCCTTTTCCGCTGCATGTGCGCACAGTGCCTGGCTTTATGGATTTGGCCAGCGGCAAAGTGCAGGTGCAGGATATTCAAGAAGTGGATATCGCGGATTTGCTGGGGCGGGACGCGGTAGAGCCTAATAAAGCGCTCTTTGATCGCTGCATCAAAGGCCAGGTGGTGATGGTCACGGGCGCGGGTGGCTCGATTGGCTCGGAGCTGTGTAGGCAGATTTTAGCCAGCGGCGCGACCACGCTTATTTTGTATGAGCACAGCGAATTTAATTTGTACCATATTCATCACGAGCTGGAGGAGCGCATTAAACGAGAAGCGTTAAAACTGCATTTGGTGCCCATATTAGGCTCGATCCGTAATTCCAAGCGCATGCAAGAAGTGATGATCACTTGGCAGGTTAATACCGTTTATCATGCCGCTGCGTACAAGCATGTTCCTATGGTGGAGCACAATACGGTTGAAGGCATTTTAAATAATGTGATGGGCACCTTGTACACGGCTCAGGCGGCGATTGTGGCGGGCGTAAAAAACTTTGTGCTGATTTCTACCGACAAAGCCGTGCGCCCAACCAACGTTATGGGCAGCACCAAACGTTTGGCCGAAATGGTGCTGCAAGCATTAAGCACAGAAAAAAATATTCGTTTATTTAATAAAGAAGACTCTTTGGAGTACAGCAATAACACGCGTTTTACCATGGTGCGCTTTGGTAATGTGCTGGGCTCCTCTGGCTCGGTGATTCCTTTATTTCGTGAGCAAATTAAACGTGGCGGCCCAGTGACTGTGACGCATCCAAATATCACTCGCTATTTTATGACGATTCCCGAAGCTGCTCAGCTGGTGATTCAGGCAGGCTCGATGGGCCAAGGTGGCGATGTGTTTGTGTTGGATATGGGCGAGCCCGTTAAGATTGCGGAATTGGCTGAAAAAATGATTACGCTGACAGGCCTGAGTGTTAAATCCGAACGCTCGCCCAATGGTGATATCGCCATCGAGTTTACAGGCCTGCGCCCTGGTGAAAAACTCTATGAGGAATTGCTCATCGGTGACAATGTTTGCGCCACCGAGCACCCTAAAATTATGCGTGCCAATGAAACTATGCTACCTTGGCACGAGTTAGAACGCCATCTATTCCATTTGGCGGGGTTGGCAAAATCCGAAGACTGTATCGAAATTCGCAAAACCTTGCGTGAGCTGGTGGATGGCTACCAACCACAAGGGGAAATTGTGGACTTGGTGTACGTCAAGAAAAACAATGATTCATATTGCATGTGATAATGATTCAAAACGATTTAATTTATACAGATGAAAAAAAGGATATAAAGAGCATGAGTCAGGTTCAAAACGATGGAAAGGTGAGTGCGATAGCTCCCAGTGATGAGATCAATATCGCTGACTTGTTGAGTAATGTATATCGTCAACGAGGATTGATAGTTGGAGTGATGTTGATTGCTCTGCTCGCCGTGCTTGTTTTTCATGCATTCAAAGCTTCGTTTTCTGCTCCTAGTCGCGTGGATTATGCGATTTCCGTTACTTTTTTGAATGATAAAGGTTTGTACCCAAACGGTTCGGTATTTAGTCCAAGAGATATTATTTCAAGCCGAGTAATTGATACTCTTGCAGGCAAACATGAAGGCGTGTCTGCTACGAAATTAACCCAAGCATTAAGTGCCGATTATTCCAATTCGTTGTTACAACAAAGTGAAGAGAAATTAGCCAATTATTTAATGAATGCTAAAACATCGGAAGACATACGTCTGGTGGCAAATAAAGAATTGGAAAGCTTACGCGCCCAAACACGCAGTGTGGTGACGGTCAGTATAAATTTATCAGAAGCGAACTTGTCGGCTAATGAAGCGCAGCTATTGATAGTAGAGCTGGTTGATACTTGGGCCTTGCAATCCATAGATCGGGGTTTAATGAATGAAGACATCAGTCGCCCAGTGGCGGTGTACAGCATTGCCAATGAAAGTAATTCACTTGATGCGTTTGAAGGAATGACTAAGTATGTAGATTCGCTGAAAACATCCATTGAACAATTAGAAAAATTGCCTGGTAGCCAAAGTGTCATCGTTAATGGCCAAACACTAGAAGACATAAAACGTAATTTGTTGATTTTAGAAAGCACAGATATTAATCCATTACGCTCGTTTGCTTACTCTAATTCTGCTGCATTGGCTGCTAAGGATCCTAGCATCCGTATTCGTTTAATGTCGCGTAAACGCTTGTTAAATCTTGAGCATGATCGTTTAACAAAGTTGATTGCTTCTTACGATGCGAGCTTAAAACAATTGGCTCAAGTGGATAAGCTGGATGTGCCAACAAAACAAGGTGCAACCAATAGCCAAGTTATTGGTTCGCAAATGGATCAGACTTTTTTGAACTCTCTATTGGAGCTAGGCAATAAATTATCCAATGTGGAGGTTCGAGAAGAGTTGTTTAATAAACGCATCAAAACCGTTGAGCAGCTTTTAGATTTGGAAAAAGAAATGGCCGTATTGAGCGGTTCAGACGACGCCATTTATAAAAACTTTGACGCATCGGAAGTCTTAGCTTCGGCATTAAAGATTCTGGCTCCTGAACTGAATACAGTACAGAAACAATTGAGCGGCTTTATTGATGCCTATCGTGATCAATCTTTACGCTCTGGTTCTCGTCTGTATTTGGCTGATGCAGCCCCGCAAGTGCGTGGTGGTGGTTTGCAGATTGCTAAAAAACTCACTCTAACCGTGGCCTTGGGCTTGGTGTTGGGCCTGATGTTAGGCGTCATGATAGCCTTGATGCGTACTGCGATGCTTAGCAGTCGTGCGTAATGGCTGTGTGATCAGATGTGATGGCGGCCATTGGCCGCCATATTTGAATTTTAATAGGGCCAATAGGCTCTATTTTTGTTTTTGAGGTGTGTATGAAAATTCTCGTTACTGGCGGTGCTGGTTACATCGGTTCCCACACTTTAGTTGAGCTTATTAACGCGGGCTTTACTCCTGTAGTGCTGGAT
>JAYRHO010000400.1:0-1528 GCA_041907245.1 Saccharospirillaceae bacterium | reverse complement strand
CTACCGCTTTAGAAAATAATTCTTGAAAAGCTTTGCGTTTATTGTCTTGGGTGAGTAGCCAAGCACCCAGCGCCGCTTTGTGTTTAAACTGCGGGAAAGCACAAGCTATCACCTCGTCAGAATCAAATTCATTAAATCCTGAAAGCTCTGCCACAGGGCCAAAGCTTTGCCAGTGTTTTTTTGCACCTAAAAAAGTTTCTTGATGGCGGCGCATGCTGCCATAAAACACACGGCCTGCTTCAAAACCACGCGCGGTCAATGCTTTACCGACAAGCTCAGCTTGCTGCCAGCCTAAGTCGGAAAGCTGATCGTAATTTAATTTGCCAAAACCGGCTTGGCCGTGGCGGATGAGTAGAATATTGGCCATATAACCGCAAGGCGCTTGGGGCAAGGGGCTGGGCGCGCTATGCGCCGTGCGCCAAGCTCCTAGCGTCCAGCCTCCCTGATAATTTTCTTGCAGCGTCTGTGCAGTATATGGATAAAAAACCAAAAATTTTTAAAGGCTGGGTTGTCGGTTTGTTTATGGTGGTAGCGATAATAAATTTGCTGGGCGATCACCGCCAAACGGAACATGCCGAAGGCGTGATAAAACGGCCAGTCTTTTTTATTTAAATTCATTTTTTTGCAGTAGTAATCGACGATTTGTTCGCGCGTGAGCATGCCAGGGATGTGGCTTGGTTGACGGCGAATGCCGAGCATCAGTTTGCCATCGGTGGCCTCTACCCAGTAGGCGAGCGCACCGCCTAAGTCCATCAGCGGGTCGCCCAAGGTACACATTTCCCAGTCCAATACGCCAATAATGTCTTGTGGGTTGTCGGGATTTAATACCAAATTATCCATTCGGTAGTCGTTATGAATAATGCAAATTCGGCTGTCTTTGGGTTGGTTTTCATTGAGCCAGCGCATCACTTTTTTAAAGCTTGGCACGTTCCAAGTTTCGACATCTTGATAGCGTTGGCACCAGCCTTCAACTTGGCGCTTTACATAGCCTTCGCCTTTGCCTAAATCGTCTAGGCCTGCGGCTTTATAATCCACCTGGTGCAGTTCAATGAGTTTATCGAACACCGAATAACACAACTGCGTGGCTTGCTCGGGTGTGAGCCTCATGCCTTTGGGCAGATTGGCGCGCGGAATAATGCCGCGCAGGCGCTCCATAATATAAAAATCGCTGCCCAGTACACTGGCATCGTCACACAGCCCAATCATTTTGGGCACATAGGGATACACAGGTTTTAAGCGCGCCATTACCGAATATTCACGCTTCATATCGTGCGCGCTGGCGGCTTTTTGGCCAGCAGGTGGGCGGCGCAAAATTAAATCGTTATCAGCGTATTGAGCTGGGTATTTTAAATGGTAAGTCAGGTTTGATGCGCCGCCTGAAAATTGTTTTACTTCGGGCAATTTATCGCCGTAATCGTGGCCGTTTTCTTTCAGCCAATTATGTACGGCAACGACATCAAAACTGTCGCTGTCACGCAAGGCTTTGGCTTCATCAATAAAATTTGTGTTGCTCATTCTGTCTTCCTAT
>JAYRHO010000399.1:0-2963 GCA_041907245.1 Saccharospirillaceae bacterium | reverse complement strand
CTCTTGTGCAGAAATTAACCTTTTAGCGGCCAATAAAAGGTCGTATCGTACGGCTTCTTCCAGCCACCGCAAGCCCGAGCCTGACTTATGCACCGTATTTTCCGTGATCCTTTTAGTGGCCTAAGCCACCTCGCTGGCGCCATTTTTGCCATTGTGGCGCTTTGCATCCTCGCAGCGCAGGCGGCGCTTTATGGCGGGGTGTGGCACATGGTGTCCTTTATGATTTTTGGCAGCACCATGCTACTGATGTTTGCCAGCAGCAGCCTTTACCACCTGATTCACGCGCAAGACTCGGTGATTCGCTGGCTCAAGCGCATCGACCATATGTCCATCTTTTTATTGATCGCAGGCACTTACACCCCTGTGTGCTTGGTGGCGCTCAACGGCCCTACCGGGTGGTGGCTGTTTGGCGTGGTCTGGGGCATAGCGCTGATGGGCGTGGTACTTAAAGTGGTGTGGATTGGCGCGCCACGCTGGCTGTCTACGGTGTTTTACATGCTGATGGGCTGGCTGGTTGTGGCCTTCTACCCCGTTATGGACCACATTCCCGCCGATGCCCTGCGCTGGATTGCCTACGGCGGCCTGTGCTACACCCTAGGCGCGGTGGTGTACGCCACCAAATGGCCCAACCCTTGGCCTAAGTGGTTTGGCTTTCACGATATTTGGCATTTGTTTGTTATTGCAGGTGCCTTCTGCCACTTCTGGGCTATCGCCTTTTATTTGGCCGAAGTTCCCGTCGGCTAAGCAGTTGTATTTCGCACGCAGTCGCGTCTTGCATCCACTTAACAGGGAAGCTTTAAAGCAAGAGCGCCTGTGTGTTTTTTTAGGTAGTTCCCCAAGCCGTTATTGCAGCAAAATCAGATTCAGCGTATAACGCCTGCGATTTTTGCGCTCCTTTTCCATGCCTTAAAAAGGCGGAGCTGGCACCATAAGAGCCAAAGCGCAATGGACATCGTAGATTTTCTAAACAAGGTGAAATCCTGATGGCTACACAAACTGTAGATGTACTGTTGGTGGGCGGTGGCGTAATGAGCGTCACCCTAGGCACGCTGCTTACCAAGCTCGATCCCAGCTTAAAAATCACTTTGGTCGAACGTCTCGACCAAGTCGCCAGCGAAAGCACCAGCGGTTGGAATAACGCGGGCACGGGGCATGCAGGCTACTGCGAACTGAACTACACCCCAGAAGATGAGCAAGGTAACGTCAGCATCGAACGTGCTTTCGCCATCAACACCAACTTTGAAATCTCCTTGCAGTTTTGGAGCTATTTGGTGAAAAACGGCGGGCTACCCGCACCCAAACAGTTTATCAACCCCACGCCACACTCCAGCTTTGTTTGGGGTGAGAAGAACGTCGCGTTCTTGCGTCAGCGCCACCAAAAAATGAGCGCGCACCACCTATTCCAAGACATGGAATACAGTGAAGACCCTGAAGTCATCAAAAAATGGATGCCGCTAGTCATGGCGGGTCGTCCTGCGGGCGAAAAAGTCGCCGCAACACGCATGATCTACGGCAGCGACGTGGACTTCGGCTCCTTAACTCGTCATTTGCTTAGCACTTTGCAACAAAACCCCAACTTCCGTCTGATTACGGGCAGTGATGTCCATAGCCTCAGACAGCAAGCCGATAAATCCTGGTATGTCGGCTTAAACGAACTGGCCTCAGGCTCCAACAGCAGCCTCAAAGCACGCTTTGTGTTCCTAGGCGCAGGCGGCGGCGCTTTGCCCTTGCTGCAAGCGGCGGGCGTCAAAGAAAGCCTAGGTTACGGCGGCTTCCCAGTATCTGGACAATGGCTGGTGTGCAAAGACCCCGCCATAGTGAAACAACACCATGCCAAGGTGTACGGTAAGGCTGCACTGGGCGCGCCACCCATGTCCGTACCGCACTTGGACACGCGCATCATTGATGGCGAACCTGCGCTGCTGTTTGGCCCTTATGCGGGCTTTACCACCAAGTTCCTCAAAGAAGGCTCGTGGATGGATTTGATCGCCTCGATCAAGCCCAACAACCTGCTGCCCATTATGCAGGTTGGCCTAAACAACATGGATCTGACCCGCTATTTGATCAGCGAAGTGCTGCAATCGCACAAATCCCGTGTGGAAACCCTGCGCCAGTATTTCCCCAACGCCAAAGACAGCGATTGGAGCATCTCCCACGCAGGCCAGCGCGTGCAGATCATCAAGAAAGACAAAAACGGCAAAGGCTCGTTGGAGTTTGGTACTGAGCTGGTTGCCAGCGAAGACCGCACTTTAGCAGCACTGTTGGGCGCCTCCCCAGGCGCTTCCGTTTCGGTTAAAGCCATGGTCGATGTGCTCGAACGCTGCTTTGCCGACAAGGTAAAAGGCGGCTGGAATACCAAGCTTAAAGAAATGATTCCTTCTTATGGCGAAGATCTTGCCACCAACAAAGAATTGTTACTGAGCCTGCGCAAGCAAAACCTCGAAACCTTAGAGCTTATCTAAGCCTGAGCCGAAAATCGGGGCGCTCTGTGAGCGCCCTTTGCTTTTATGAGCGAATTTACCGGCACTCTGCCCTTTCATACCCAACCACAGCGCCCCTACATTGCCTTAGCCCCGATGGAAGGCCTGATGGACTTTCACCTGCGCGACATCCTCACCCGCATAGGCGGCATAGATCACTGCGTTACCGAGTTTATTCGCGTGGTCGATCTCGTTTACCCCGCCAAAGTCTTTCGCCGCTTCTGCCCCGAGCTATTCAACGGTGGGCGCACCGCCTCAGGCACACCTGTGCATGTTCAGCTGCTAGGCTCGAACCCACAAAGCATGGCCGCCAACGCCCGCAAAGCTGCACAGCTTGGCGCACCTGCCATCGACCTGAACTTTGGCTGCCCTGCCAAAACCGTGAATAAAAGCCAAGGTGGCGCCGTGCTGCTGCAACACACCCACCTGCTACACGACATTGCCCTTGCCGTGCGCCAAGCCGTACCCAGCCACATTCCCGTG
>JAYRHO010000398.1:0-2350 GCA_041907245.1 Saccharospirillaceae bacterium | reverse complement strand
GACGCCTGCTTGACTGGCTTTGGCGTGGGCGGCTTGCGCCTTTTCACGACTATGGGCAATGGCATCGACGGTGCGCGAGCTGTTTTGTTGCAGCTGGTTGACCACCGCTTGAATTTCTTGTGTGCTGTTTTGGGTGCGGCTGGCTAGTGTGCGCACTTCATCGGCGACCACGGCAAAGCCTCGGCCGCTTTCACCTGCGCGGGCGGCTTCGATGGCGGCGTTTAAGGCCAAGAGGTTGGTTTGTTCAGCAATGCTTTCAATCACGCTCACCACTTGGCCTATTTGATCGCTGTCTTGTTTGAGTGCGGCAATGATGGCGCTGGCGTTTTCGATTTCGTTATCAAGGGCATGTACGCTGGCGATGGTGCTGGCTACGGCTTGCTGGCCTTGGCCTGCCTGGCTTGCGGTGTTGGTGGCGGTGTTGGCTCCTTCTTGGGCGTTGCGGGCAATTTCAGCCGCGGTGCTGCTCATTTCCTGTACGGCAGCAGCGGCCGAGCCCAGCTGGGTGCTTTGCTCGCCCATGCCTCGGGCAGACAGATCGCTGATTTGCGACAGCTCGGTGGACGCCGAGGACACTTGTTCGGCGTAGCTGGCGATGTCGCTGATGATGCCGCGCAGCTTTTCTTGCATCTGAACGATAGCGCCAAGCAGGCTGTCTTTGTGTTCAAGTTTTACCTCGGTGCGCTGGGAGAGGTCGCCACTGGCAACAATTTTTACAATTTTGCTGGCGTAGGCAGGGTCGCCACCTAGGGTGCGGGTGATGCTGTGAGTAATGGCAAAAGACAGGCCAATGCTGATGGCAATAATTGCGCAGCTGATGAGTAGAATGGTTTGAAACATGCTGTCCACCGCCGCCAGTGCGCGCTTCTGTGGCTGCTCAATAACCAAGCCCCAGCCCAATAAATCCAAGTAGTGAAAGCTGCCAATCACGGCTTCGCCTGCGCTGTTGCGGTACAGCTCGGTGGCGGATTTTTTGGCGCTGATGCCCGTGCTGGCTTGGGTATTAAGTACTTGGTTTTTATCGGCCTGAGTGCGCGATGGCGTAATGAGCTTGCCTTCGCTGTCGATCAGAAAAATATCAGGCTCGCCTGTTACTTTTAGGTTTTGCACTTGTTGGGTGATGTTATCGAGCAAAATGGCGGCGCGCAGTACCGCCACCACCTGGCCTTTCTCTTTAATGGGAATAACGACGTTGCTAATAAAATTGCCCGTAGCACGAGAGAGCAGTGGTTTGGAGAATACTTCTTCGCCCGTCATGGCTTTTTTGAACCACTCGCGGTCGGCGACTTTAAACTTGGCGGCCTCCTCACCTGTGAGTGTCGTAACTTGGCCTTGGCTGAAGGAGACACCCAGCACGCCTTCGCCTTGGGTGCTCACTAGGTAAATGCTGTCGTAGAAGCCGTGCGACTTGGCAAGATTGCTAAGGAGTGCCAGCGCCTGAGCTTCATCGGCCTGCTTGATGGCATCGATCTGAGCCGTAAGGCGTACTTCATCTTGGCGCGCCAATAGCCAGGCGCTGAAGGATTGGCTGGCACTTTGTGCGGCGGAGTTGAGGTTTTCGACGGTGCTGGCTGTGGTGCTGCTCTTGTAGTTGAGATACAGAACAACGGCAATAACGCTGACGGAGCCGATGACCAGCGCCAGAATTAGGGTGGTGATGCGGGCTTTAAAACTGAGTTGCTGCCAAGTTTGCATGGGACGTGCTCCTTAAAAGATCACTCCCAAGCCTAGCTTAATTTTCCCAAAGCACCCGAATGGGTTCGCCAAAGTCGTCGTAGAGAATTTTTTGCTGCGGTTTTTTCGGTTTGGGTTGCAGGTTTTTGCGTTTTTCTTCGCGGCGCTGCTCGATGGTTTTGATCACGTCGGTCAAAGGTGTGCGCTCGCCTTGATTGCGATCAAAGCTTAGGGCGTGACTGTAACGGCCATCCACCATACCCGAGGCACCGCGTGGAATGTCTTGCACCGTGCCGCCTTGGCGCAAGAAAGCGGAGATTTCTTGTTCCAATTCGGTGCGAAGCTGGCGTTTATTCGGGCGTTTATTCATGGTGGTAGACCCAGTAAAGGGTCTTGAGTATAGAGGCTTTACGCAAAAAACACGCGCATAGAATTGTGGTGGCAGCTCTGTAGCACGTCATGGACGGGCACGCCTTTTACCTCGGCAATTTTTTCAGCAATAAAAGGCAGGTATTTGGGGCTGTTTTCCACACCACGATAGGGCAGCGGCGTAAGGAAAGGTGCATCGGTTTCTAATAATAAATGCGTAAGCGGTACAGCACGCACTATGTCGCGCACGTTTTCGGCCTTGCCAAAAGTGACTATGCCGTTGATGCCTAAACAAAAGCCTAGGTCG
>JAYRHO010000397.1:0-3965 GCA_041907245.1 Saccharospirillaceae bacterium | reverse complement strand
GCAGCAGCTCGCCGCCTTGTTGCCAGCTACTAAGCTGGCGCTGGAGTTTACGAACATAGCCTATATAACGCTCAGCCAGAGCAAAAATCAGCAAGCCCGCCAGCAAAGCACTAAAGCCCGTCGCCATAATGCCCAAGGCCAAGTAGCGTGCGACCGCTTGCTCGGCAAATGCCTGTGTAAACTGCGCGCGCAGCAAGCCAACCGCGACATTATCTTGTGTGACCGCCTGCATGATTTCGGTGGCAGCCTCTGTGCCTGTACCAATTTCAGCGATGAGCTGCTGGTTGTTGTTGAACACGCGTATGGCGACAAAATCCGAGCTTTTTATCCAATCTTGTAAGGTGATATTGAGCGTGATGCGATCTTGTTGCAGCAAACTTGGGGCCAGCGCGATGGTTAAGCGTTCCAGCTGCTGGCGCGCTTCGGCTTCGGTGTGCTGCTTTAAGGTTTTGCTTAAATGCGAGGCCGTCAGCAGGGCGATCAGCAGCCCCACCGTGAGCACTAAGGTGGCGGCGATTAAGCCCGATACTTGACTTAAGTTCAGGTTTTTTAAAAAAGTGAGAATCTTATGCATGCGTATACTCAATAGAGCAGAGGGATTTCCTTATATTTGGTGCTATTATATGCGCCACTTAAATACGCGCTAGTCGATTTGCGCCAATCTTTTCTTAACCTGTTCTTAAACTATGAGGTTCTACCATGAGCGATACCAAAAAAGCCTTACAAGACAAGCTGCAACAAGTGGAAAAAGGTCTGTTTTTAATGAGCCAAGACCGCATTCGTGCGCTGTCTGTGCATGAAACCGTACACCTAATCGAAGAGCTACGCGCTGTGATTGCTGCGGCCAAAGCCGACGTCGCCAAGCTGTAAAAATCTGAGGTAAACAAGGAATTATCCGTGACCGAATTGGTACTCATCCGTGTGACTGGGGCGGATAAGCCCGGTTTAACCTCCAACATCAGCGCCATGCTGGCTCAGTATGGCGTGACCGTTCTCGATATTGGCCAAGCTGAAATTCACGACACGCTGTCTTTAGGGATTTTGGCCGCCATACCTTCCAAAGAAGACTCAGGCTCCGTACTCAAAGACGTGCTCTTTCGCGCTCACGAGCTGGGGCTTTCTGTGCGTTTTACCCCTGTCACCCCTGAAAGCTACGAGCATTGGGTCGGGCAGCAGGGTAAACCTAGGCACATTATTACCTTGCTGGCGCGCACCATCGAGGCCAGCGCCATTGCGCGCGTGACTTCCATCGTCGCCGAGCACGGTTTGAACATCGACCAAATCAACCGTCTCTCTGGCCGAGTTTCGTTACTCAAGCCCGAACAACAAACGCGCGCTTGCGTTGAAATTTCGGTGCGCGGTGACGTCGATCACAGCGTGATGCGCGCGCAGTTTTTACAAGCCGCCAACGAGCTGGGCGTGGACATTGCCTTCCAAGAAGACGACGTTTACCGCCGTACCCGCCGTTTGGTGTGTTTCGATATGGATTCCACCCTGATCGAAGCCGAAGTGATAGACCAATTGGCCGCCGCCGCAGGTGTCGGTGAACAGGTTGCTGCCATTACCGAGCGCGCCATGCAAGGTGAGCTGGATTTTATCCAAAGCTTTACCGAGCGCGTGGCGTTGCTTGAAGGCTTATCGGGCGACGTATTAGAAGGCATTGCCCAACGCCTGCCTATTACCGAAGGCGCGGAGCGTTTGATTCGCAACCTGCGCGCTTTGGGCTACAAAACCGCCATTTTGTCGGGTGGCTTTAACTACTTTGGCCGCTACCTACAAGACAAGCTCGGCATCGACTACGTTTTTGCCAACGAGCTGGAAATGGAAAATGGCCGTGTCACAGGGCGCGTGACTGGGCGCGTGGTTGATGGCGCGCGCAAAGCCGAGCTGTTGCGTGAACTGGCCGAAAAAGAAGGCATCCGCCTAGAGCAAACCATTGCCGTAGGCGACGGTGCCAACGACCTGCCCATGCTCAGCATTGCGGGACTGGGCATTGCTTTCCGTGCCAAACCCTTGGTGCGCAAAAGCGCCAAAAACGCCATCAGCACCTTGGGGCTGGACGGCATTTTGTACTTGCTGGGTTATCGCGACCGCGACATTCAGGAATAGCTAAGGCTGGGTAAAATGCTGCTGCACCACAGTGGGCAGCCTTTTACGCCAGGGCTTGGATTTAATGCCAAAGGTGTGAAACAGCTTGGTGCAGTCGCCACTTGGAACGGCTAGCCGTGGCTGCATACCCTGCTCTGCGGCTTCCACGCTCACCTTATGCGGCTGATACGGCTGCACTTCCGCCAAAAAAGCCTCGGCAAACTTCAGCGCACTGACTGGCTCAACGCCATTAAAGTGGTAAGTTCCCCAAAGATTATTTTGTAAGTTGGCTTGCCTTAGCATGGCCAGCAATACCTCGGCCACATCGGGCGCAGGCGTTGGGCTAAACAGCTCTTGCGCCGAAAGCGGTAGGCTGCCTTCTTGCTTCAGCGCGGCAAGTAACAGCGCAGGAAAATCCTGCCCTTGCAGCGTCATCCCCTGCCCGACGCGCACAATTAAGTGTTTTTCCCCCTGTGCAGCGTCTTGCTCCAGCTGCATCAACTGTTGCGCCAGTGCGGTATCGGCACGTTCGCTGTGCACTTCTTGCCACAAGCCTTCGGTGCGCTTGGGGAAAATCGCCAAGGAGGACAACAACAACACTGGGATTTGTTGCTTTTGTGCTTGCGCCAGCCATGCGCGGTACAGGCTCAGCTTTGCTAAATCATAAAAAGAGGGCAGCAATAGCAAAAAAGCCGACTGCCCAGCCTGAACAGGCAGGCTTTGGCACGCCTCTGGCGCAAAACAGTCGTAAGGCAAGGCTTGCTCTTGCCATAGGGTGCATACCGCCTGCGTTAACGCTGGCTCACCACTTACCATAAAAGTCCGAAACTGGTTTATCGACACCCTGCCAACCCTTGCACACTCAATGAGGGCTAGAGCTTACGAGTAATGGCGCGAAAAACCAATAATTAGCATTGGCAAAGCTCAGTATTTTTTAGTACTTTGGTACTAGTTCAATAAAAATAACTCGGAGCTTCTATGAAACCTCAACTGTTAGCCGTCACTATTGCCTCTGTTGCCCTGCTTGCCGCCAGTGCCAGCCAAGCGGCGGGCTACTACGTCGATGAACAATCTGCCTTACGTTTAGGCGATGCCTTCTCGGGTGGTGCCGCCTCCGCCTCCGACGCTTCAGCGGCTTATTACGGCCCTGCCAGCATGTTGCTCGTGCGCAATGAACTGGTGCTCAACGCCGCAGCCATTTCCGTTTCCTCCAAATTTCAAGGCACAGCCGAAACCTTAGGCAGTGCCCCTATTACAGGCGGCCAAGCCAAAACCGAAACCACCGATGTGCTGCCCACACTCTATTTCGTCAACAAACTCACGGACGAGATGGCAATCGGCGCATTCATCAATGCCCCCTATTCCACTGGCACCCAGTTCGGTAAACAGTCCGTTGCCCGTTATCAGGCCACCGATGGTGAGATCTTAGGCATCGATGCGGGCGTGTCTTTGGCTTATCGCCTGCATGAAAAACTGACGGTGGGCGGTGGTTTGATTATGCAATACCTTAAAGCCACCACAGGCGTGGCGGTGAATACTTCCGCACTGTGCAAAGGCGCAGAACTTTCTGGGGAGCTGCCTATTGCCTGCGCCACACTCGGCTTGCCTGACGCCGATTTAGGAACAAGCACCCAGGACGGCTATTTTGAAATGGAAGGCCACAACACCGTACTGGGCTATCAGCTTGGTGCGTTGTTGGAGTTCAGCCCCAACAGCCGCTTGGGCTTAAACTACCGTTCAAAAATGAGCCACAGCCTTGCAGGCGAAGCGACCCTCACCTTCCCCGCCTCGGCACAAGGCTTTACAGGCTTGGCAGGTTTAAATGATACCCAAGCCGATGGCCGCGTCAGCATGACCACCCCCGAGGTGGCCAACCT
>JAYRHO010000396.1:0-2692 GCA_041907245.1 Saccharospirillaceae bacterium | reverse complement strand
TTGATGTATCTGTTGGCCTTTGGCACGGCTTGGTTGCTTGCTACCTATCGAATTAAAAAAGCGGGTTCGACTTGGAATGCCGAACAAGTCTCGGATTTATTATTTTTCTGTGCCATGGGTATTATTTTAGGCGGACGCGTAGGCTATGTGCTTTTTTATAATTTTGGCCAGTTTTTAAAAGACCCTGTATGGCTGTTTCGTGTCTGGGAAGGCGGCATGTCTTTTCACGGCGGTTTATTGGGCGTGCTCATTGCCGTGGCTTGGTTTAGTCACAAATATAAAAAATCCTTTTTCGATGTCGGCGATTTTGTCGCGCCCTTTGTGCCTATTGGTTTAATGTTTGGCCGTATTGGTAATTTTATTGGCGGCGAACTTTGGGGGCGCATCGCCGACCCTGCTTCCGTGCCTTGGGCTATGGTGTTTCCGCGTGCGGGGGATTTACCACGCCACCCTTCGCAGCTTTATCAGGCCATGGGTGAAGGCTTGTTACTTTTTATTGTGCTGTGGTTTTATTCCTCACGCCCGCGCCCACAAAAAGCCGTCGGCGCTATGTTTTTATTGGGCTATGGTATTTGCCGCACTGTCGCCGAGTTTTTCCGCGAACCCGATGCGCAAGTAGGCTTTGATTTATTTGGCTGGCTCACCCGTGGCCAACTGCTTAGCATCCCGATGATTTTTGTTGGACTGATATTACTGGTGTATGCCTATAAAACGCAGGGCGCTAAACGCTAAGCGTTGGGCGTTAGGCGTTAACGAATTAGACCGTAGCGGAGGCCACTGGCCTCCATCGCTGAATTTGTGAGTAAAAAACATGAAACAATACCAAGATTTAATGCGCCATGTGCGCGAGCACGGCGTGTTTAAAAGCGACCGCACAGGTACGGGTACTTACAGCTGCTTTGGCTATCAAATGCGCTTTGATTTAAGCCAAGGCTTTCCCATGGTCACCACCAAAAAACTGCATTTGCGTTCCATCATCCACGAGCTTTTGTGGTTTTTAAGTGGTGATACCAACATTAAATACTTAAAAGAAAATGGCGTTTCGATTTGGGATGAATGGGCGGATGCCGAAGGTAATCTAGGCCCTGTGTACGGCTATCAATGGCGCAGCTGGCCAACCGCCGATGGCCGCCATATTGATCAAATTAGCCAGGTGGTGGAGCAATTAAAAAATAATCCAGACTCTCGCCGTATTATTGTCTCGGCTTGGAACGTCGGTGAAATTCAAAATATGGCTCTGCCGCCTTGCCACGCGTTTTTCCAATTTTATGTCGCCGAAGGCAAGCTCTCTTGTCAGCTGTATCAGCGCAGCGCCGATATTTTCTTGGGCGTGCCTTTTAATATCGCCAGCTATGCACTCTTGGTACACATGCTGGCGCAGCAGTGCAATTTAGAAGTGGGTGATTTTGTCTGGACGGGCGGCGATGTACACCTCTATGCCAATCATTTAGAACAAACTGATTTGCAATTAAGCCGCGAGCCATTGCCGTTGCCGAAATTAATTATTAAACGCAAACCCGCCAGTATTTTTGATTATAAATTTGAAGATTTTGAAATCGAAGGGTATCAGAGCCATGCGCATATTAAAGCGCCAGTGGCTGTGTGATCGTTTGGCGCATAGAGCAGGGCGCAGAGCGCCTAGGGTGTGCGCCTAGCCCCAGCGCCTTACGCCCAGCCAAAACTAGGAGTTTTTATGCTTTCCATGATTATCGCGGCTGCCCAAAATCGCGTGATGGGCACAGACAACCAAATGCCTTGGCATTTGCCCAACGATTTGCAGTACTTTAAAAAAGTCACTATGGGCAAGCCGATGATTATGGGGCGTAAAACCTACGAAAGCTTAGGGAAACCTTTGCCTGGTCGTCCTCATATTATTATTACTCGCCAGCCAAATTATGTGCCGCCCAATGCCAACGAACAGGTGCAGGTAGTGAGCACTATTGAGCAAGCCATCAGCGCAGCAGAGCAATTATTAAAAGATTCAGCGCACGACGAAGCCATGGTGATAGGCGGTGCGGAAATCTGCAATTTAGCTTTTCCTTATGCCGACCGTTTATACCTAACCGAAGTCCATGCCGTCGTCGAAGGCGATGTATTTTTCCCTGAGTTTGATAAAAACAACTGGCAAGAAGTGAGCCGAGAAAATTATCCAGCCTGTGAGAAAAATCCGTTTGATTATTCTTTTGTGGTGTATGAAAAACGCCCAGCGCCAAAGGTTTAACGCCCTGCAATATTTATGAAAGCACTCAAAATCTACGCTGGCAGCCATGCTCTAAATCACATAAAAAATAATGGCCTAAAGCAAAGCGATATTAAAATGTTGCTGGCCGCTTCGGGCGGGCCAAAGTGGTTTGCCAATTATGCAATGGATAAGTTTTTACTGGGCGAATGGTTTAAAAACCGCGCCGAGCCGTTGCATTTATTAGGCACTTCGGCGGGCGCATTTCGCATGGCCTGTTACGCGCAAAAAGACCCCGTTGCCGCCATCGAGCGTTTTTTAGAAGCCTATCTAAGCCAAGAATATTCACTCAAACCCAGCGCGCAAGAAGTAGGGCAAGGGCTAAAACGCATCGTCGATTTTATGCTGGGCGAGCAGGGCGTGCAGGAAGTTTTGCACAACCCCATGATGAAATTAAATATCCTGGTGGCGCGCACGAAAGGCTTGGGCGCGGCGCACCATAAAGCGTTGCAG
>JAYRHO010000395.1:0-2956 GCA_041907245.1 Saccharospirillaceae bacterium | reverse complement strand
GGAGTGCTCTATTTAGTGCTGGCCATGCGTCAGCATAATGCTTGCTGGTATGCGGCATTTTTAGGCACTTTTATTGGCATGGTGATTTTTTGGAAAGTCAGCCTGCTGATGGAATCCGCGCTGAATTTTTATTATTTAATTATGGCTGCGTATGGCTGGTGGTCGTGGCGCAGTGGTCGTGAAGCCAAACCTTTGCCCATTCAACTGTGGTCGTGGCAAAAGCATTTTCTGGCTATTTTGCTGGTAGCAGTGCTGACGCTGGTCAGTGGCTATTGGCTATCAAAACACACGCAAGCCGCCTTACCCTATTTGGATTCTTTTACTACCTGGGGTGCGATTGTGACCACTTGGATGGTCACACGCAAAGTACTGGAAAACTGGCTGTATTGGCTGGTGGTCGATGCCGCCGCAGCCTATATGTATTTCAGCAAGGAGCTGTATTTTTTTACGGCGTTAATGCTGGTTTATTTGGTCATGGTTATTTTCGGCTGGCTAAAATGGCAACAAGAATATCAAGAGCAACAACATGCACCCCAAGCTGCCTGATATTTTAACGCAGTGGCCCAATTGGGGACTGTGCCAAAAGCCAATCAATGCCACACATATTTGCGCGCTCAAGGGTGGGCTGACCAACGCCTGTTATTTATTAACCTTAGATTCGGGGCAATATGTGCTGCGCATCAGTGGTAATGTCGAGGCTCTGGATATCGATCGAGACAGCGAATACCAGCTGCATCAGCTTTTGGCCGAGCAGGGTTTGGCGCCTGCGATTCGTTATCACGAGTCGGATAATTTGTATTGGCTGCGTGATTATGTAAAAGGTGCAGCGCTTAGCCCTGCGGATTTAACTTTAGAAAATCTGCAAAAAATGGCGCAACACTTACAAAAAGTGCATCGTTTAAAATTAAACTTTGCCTTAAATAAAATTGAGATTACGCAAAAAGCCGAGCGTTATTGGCAGGCTTTTTTGCCAGCATCCGATCAGGCATTGCTGGCGTTAAAAGCGTATTTTCAGCAGCATTTAGCACAAGATCCCGCAGGCGAATTATGCCTGTGCCATATGGACCCAACCGCCGCCAATTGGATTGCCAGCGAGCAAGGTTTGGTGCTATTGGATTGGGAATACGCCGCCTTAGGCCATCCACTTTGGGATATGGCGGGTTTAATTCAGCAGGCCAATCTCAGTGTAAAAGAAGAAGGCCAAATACTCGCGCAATTAGGCTACGCCCAAGATGCCAGTTGGTATCGTGCCAAGGCGCAGCTGCGTTATCTCGAAGTGCTGTGGTATCGCGCGCAAAATCTTTCTAACGATGCCGATCTTCGTACTGAGCTTGGCGCATTAAAAGCTTATTGCGATACTCATTTGGGTCTTTGCTAAGCGCCAAATCGCCCTGATAGCTGGCTTGCAAAATCTTGGTTTGCAGCCGCCCCAGCCACCACCGCAATGCCCCTGCGCGCAAGGCGATAGGCCATGCTTGTAATTCCGCATCCGTTAGGGGGCGAACTTGGCCGTAGCCTGCAAATAATTGCTCTACGCAGCCTGCTTTCCATTGCCCCTCTTCGCTGCAACACCAATCGTTGGCCAGCACCGCTAAATCGTAAATAAAATTGTCTTGGCAGGCGGAATACAGATCAATAATGGCTACGCCCGATGCGCTGAAAAGTGCATTGTCGTGAAATAAATCCGAATGAATCCAGCCGCTTGGTAGTGCCGCCATTTTATCTTGCTGCGCGGTTTGAAATTGCACCTCGGCGCGCAGCAGGTTTTGGTCTTTCATGCTCAGATTTTGTACCAGCTTTTCCCCTTGGCTTTGCCACCAACTCAAGCCAAAAGCATTGGGTTTGTGTGCAGTTAAATTTTGCGCTTTAACATGAAATTGCGCCAAGGCTTGACCAATGACAAAGCAATGTTTAGGCGATGGGTTTTGAATGTGCACTCCCGCAAGCTTGGGGCATAAAATAGCGGGCTTGTTTTTTAATTTATGCAGAAGCGCGCCTGAGTGGCTGGCAATGGGGGCAGGCACAGCTAAACCCTGTTCACCTAAGTGATAGGCCAAAGCCAGAACTGGGGTTAAATCGCTTTCGTGCAGCGCTTCAAATAAAGTCAGCACCAGCTCGGAGGTTTCGGTGGTAACAAAATAATTGGTGTTTTCAATACCGCCTTCGATACCGCGAAAAGACAGTAATTTTCCTAAATTAAACTCCTGTAGAAAATCTTCCAGCTCCTGCGTAGAAATGCGGGTATAAACAGACATTTTTTAAATTACCAACGAAAAATAACCCAGCTCGGTACGCGAATATTGGGGTTGTCTTTGCGCACAAATTCGCCATCGTTTTGTTGTGATGGAATTAAATAATACGCTGGCCCTTTTTTAGGAACGACTTTAATTTCAGTGATTTCACCATTGACGCGAAACTCGTAATAAGTGGTGTCGCCATCGTTACGGATGGTGATGGTTTCGCCCGTGATGTCGCCTGCCCACGCTGCAAAGCTTAAGCAAACAAAGAAAATGAGGCCAATGCCACCGCGAATGAGGTTCATGCTACACTCCGCTTTTTTATTTAAGTCATCATCATCTTACGTTGTTGCTTTGAGCGCGCCTAGCCTTGTCTGCGTACTGGCCGCAAATTGCACCCGATTGCATGAAAAAAGAGGGCAATATGGCTAATCCTGTGGTTTTGATCGACGGTTCTTCCTATCTGTTTCGCGCCTTTCATGCCCTGCCGCCACTGACAACCAGCAAGGGCCTGCATACCAATGCCGTGCGCGGTGTGGTCAGCATGATTCGCAAGTTGATTAAAGACTATGCAGGTTCGGATGTGATCGTGGTATTCGATGCCAAAGGCGGCAGTTTTCGCAGTGAAATCTACGCTCAGTACAAAGCCAACCGCCCGCCCATGCCCGATGAATTACGCGAACAAATTGCCCCCTTGCATCAAATTATTAAAGCCATGG
>JAYRHO010000394.1:0-3114 GCA_041907245.1 Saccharospirillaceae bacterium | reverse complement strand
GTGATGCAGCAGGGCGAAATCGTTGAGCAAAATTCGGTGGTGGATTTTTTCCGCGCACCCAAGCACCCATACAGCCAAGAGCTGTTGGCTTTTATTCCTAAGCATCAGCCTTATTTAACGCCCATCCAGGCCGAGCCGTTATTAGAAGTTCGCCAAGCACAAATCTATTTCCCGAAAAAAACAGGCTTATTTTCTCGGCAGAAAGATTACACCCGCGCGGTCGATCAGGTCGATTTAACACTTTATAAAGGCGAAACCTTGGCGCTGGTTGGGGAGAGTGGATCGGGTAAATCCACCTTGGGGCGCGGGATTTTAAAGCTGGAAAAATTGCACGGCGGCGAGATTTATTTTTCAGGAAAAAACATCAGCGCACTTTCACCCGCGCAATTTTTGCCACTGCGCAAAAAAATACAAATCATCTTTCAAGATCCGTTTTCGTCGATGAACCCGCGCTTTAGCGTGCGCGATATTTTAACCGAAGGTATGCAGGCATTGGGCGTTGGTAAAAACCAAAAAGAAAGAGAGCAACGAGCAGGTGCTTTATTGGAACGAGTAGGCTTAAAAATTGAACACTTAAACCGTTATCCTCATGAGTTTTCAGGCGGCCAACGCCAGCGCATTGCCATCGCGCGCGCATTAGCGGTTGAGCCAGAGCTGATTATTTGCGACGAACCAACCAGCGCTTTGGATTTATCTTTGCGCGGGCAAGTACTGAGCTTATTAAAAGATCTGCAAGAAGAAATGGGGCTGGCGTATTTATTTATCACCCACGATTTATCCATCATCAGTCAAATTGCACAGCGCGTCGCCGTGATGAAAAACGGAAAAATCATCGAGCAGGGCAGTTGCGCGCAAGTACTGGAAAACCCAACACAGGCTTACACGCAAGAGCTTTTAGCTGCGCGCCCGAAATACGAGCTGGGCTTGTAAAATTAGCCCTGTGCGGCGATTTTTTCCGTGATAGGAGTGGTGCTTGAATAAGAAAGCACTAAGTTTTTCTGCGCGCGAGTCATGCCAACGTAGAGCAAGCGAATATTGTCTTGTAGCCGTTCTTCGCATTCAAGTTTGTCGCTGCCTACTAAAATAACCGCAGGAAACTCCAGCCCTTTGCTGGAGTGTATCGACATAACGGCTACTTGATTTTGCCGTGGATCGTAAGCTTTTTTATAGGTGCTGCTTCCTAGCCAGTGATTGGGAATGCCTGCTTGCTGAAGTGAATGGGTTAGCATTTTTCCTTGCTCGCTGTTGCAATAAAGCACGGCCATTTCGTTCCAATTTAAGCCTTCTTCATGCCAAGTATCGAGTACGCTTTGGCAATGCGCCAATTCTTGTGTCCAGGAAGACAGTGGTACGATTTTAGGCGGCGTACCATGATTGCCCGCTGACTCTGGCAATAATAAGGGAATATGATCTTCATCGCTGTCGTGCGCACCTAAAACTTCAGCAGCAAAACGATAAGCAAACTCCAGTATTTCACGCGTATTACGGTAATTAAGGCGTAAAACTGTGGTTCGCCCAGGGGCTTTAATGCCCACGCTGGATAAAGAAAAACCAAGGCCAGAACGCTTTTGATAAATAGACTGCGCATCGTCATAAAGCAGCAGGAGCGAACCGTTATCGGGGTGCACCATTTGCGTAATTAATTTAAGCCAATGCGAATCAAAATCGTGGCCTTCGTCAATCAGCACGGCATCGTATTGCGCTCTGGGGATATGCCCTTGTTCTACGGCATCAATTACCGAGCACACCTGTCTTTCCCAATACGCTCCGCCCTTGTCAATGACATCAACATGGTAGGTTTTGAGCTGCTGCCCGCACCAATCATGAAAGTGCAAAGCTTGTACTTGCTCGTTTAAGCCTTTGCTTTGCATGATGCTGTTGAGTTTGCGCGCTAAAGAAATGTTGTAGCAGAGAATGAGCACAGGCTTGGAACTGGTTCGGGCTAAAAGCTCGGCGCGATAGCCTAAAATAAGTGTTTTCCCTGATCCTGCTACGCCGTGTATCACGCGATGCCCAGCCCCCAAGCTGCGCGCTAGCTGCTCTTGTTGAATATCTAAAATGCGCACAATATCGGGCAAAGCGGTGGGTGTTTTATCTTCCGTTTCTTCTTCAAAATTAAAAAGATTTTGCGTTTGAATCCGTACTTCAGGAAATAAATGCCAGCGAATACGATCAATTTGCGGCAAGCTCAGTTTGCTTGAAAATTGAAATTGAAACATATCCCAAAGTTGTTTTTGGAAAACCTCTGCGTCTACCGTTGCGACCATTTCATCTTTATAAATGACTTTACTGTCTGGTAAGACCAGTTCACGGTCGGCATCGGCGATGCCTTCTTGCATTTGTTTGCGCGTGATATTGGTAAACACAGCACCATAGCCATAGGGAGCGGCAATTTTTCCTGCAAATCGACTGTCATCACCAAAGCGCATTTGTACGTCGGCTTTTAAGCGGTTTACAACCTGAATCATGCATTGGCGCGCTTGTTCAAGCGGGTTGCTGGTTTTAACAATTTGATCATTAACCAATAATTGCGCTTGGTATTTATCCAATTTAATAAGGGTGTTTAATGACCAATCTTTGACCTCTAAAAAGAGCAGGCCGCGAGCAGGGTGCAGGATAATAAAATCAGGATAACGACGCTGTTTGCCAACGGGGATGTCGTACCAAACTAGGTAATCGTCTTCTAATAAATCTTTTAAGCGCTGAGCCAGTCTTTTTTCGCCGCTGGTCATGCGGGCTAAGACTTCTTTAGTGAGTGCGGGAATGATCTCTGCCATGAGCGTCCTTTCATTTCAATTTGGCTAATAGATGCATCGAAATGGTCATCTTTGTTTGGCGAAAATACCATGACGAGCAAACAAAGACTAAAAAAAAGCCTAGTAGGTGTTAACCTGCTAGGCCTTGGAATGCGTGGTAGCAATGACTGGACTTGAACCAGTGACCCCAGCATTATGAATGCTGTGCTCTAACCAGCTGAGCTACATTGCCACTTCAAACCTGACGGGCAGAGGGTGCGCCGTTCAAGTGGCGCGTATTATGCCAATCTCTTTTTTTCTGTCAATCACTTCATTTAAAAAAATGATATTTTTTAAAGGCTTAGAGTTTATAGAGAGG
>JAYRHO010000393.1:0-2766 GCA_041907245.1 Saccharospirillaceae bacterium | reverse complement strand
CTCTATAAGCCCGTACCTGGGCGCTTTAAAGACTACATTGCCATTCCCAAAACCAACGGTTATCAGTCGTTGCACAGCACCCTGATTGGTATTGGCGGCGTACCCATCGAAGTGCAAATTCGCACCGCCGAAATGGATTCCATGGCTCAGCATGGCATTGCCTCGCACTGGCTCTATAAAACGCAGGGCGAGCATGCGGACGGCACCGAGCGCGCGCGTCAGTGGGTGCAAAACCTGCTCGAACTGCAAAAAAGCGCAGGCAGCCCGCAAGAGTTTGTCGAGCATGTTAAGGTCGATTTATTCCCGCACGAGATTTACGTCTTTACGCCCAAAGGCAAAATCATGGAGCTGCCTTCTGGCTCAACCACCATCGACTTTGCTTATGCCGTACACACCGATGTTGGTAATCAGTGCATCGCTTGCCGCATCAATCGCCAGCTCGCACCGCTTAGCTCGCAGTTACAAAACGGCCAAACCGTACAAATCATCACCGCACCCAATGGCCAGCCCAACCCTGCGTGGCTGAACTTTGTGGTGACGGGCAAGGCACGCTCCAACATTCGCACTTACCTCAAAGGTCAGCGCCGTGCTGAATCTTTGGCCTTGGGGGAGCGCTTACTCAACAAAGCCTTGGATGCTCTCAATGCCACGCTAAGCGACATCGACCCCACCGCCACCACTACTGTGCTGCAAGAAACGGGCTTGGCCAGCTTTGATGATTTACTGGAAGAAATTGGCTCAGGCAACCGTCTCGCACCGCTGATTGCGCGCCGCTTATTGGTGGCCTCCAACAAAGAAGAAGGCAGCGCCAGCAGCTCCGATAAAACTCCGCTGGCTATTCGCGGCACCGAAGGCTTGGTCGTGACTTTCGCCAAATGCTGCAACCCCATTCCGGGCGACCCTATCGTTGCCTACGTTTCCAGCGGTCGCGGCCTAGTCATTCATACCGAAAACTGCAAAAACCTCGAAGAGCTGCGCGACCACCCTGAAAAGTTGGTCATCCTCAGCTGGGATAAAGACATAGACGGCGAGTTTGACGTCGATCTGATGGTCTACCTCGAAAACCGCCGTGGCATAGTGGCGGAAATGGCCAGCGTCATTACTCAGGCCGAAGCCAACATCGAACAAATCAACGTCGAAGACCGCGATGCCCAGCTGAGTGTGATTCACCTCACGTTAAGCGTGCAGGGGCGTAAACACTTGGCGCGCATCATTCGCCGCATCCGTACTATTCGCAGCGTGAATAAAATCGTCCGCAGCCGTAATCAATAAGATTTTCCACATCCCAAGGACAAAAACGTGAAAGAAATCATCTCTACCAGCCAAGCTCCTGCTGCCATTGGTACTTACTCACAGGCCGTTAAGGTCGGCAACACCGTTTACCTTTCTGGCCAAATTCCTCTGGTACCTGAAACCATGCAAATCGTTGAAGGTGATTTTGCCGAGCGTGTGCACCAATGCTTTAAAAACCTCAGTGCGGTCTGCGAAGCCGCAGGCGGCCAGCTGCAAGACATGGTGAAAGTGAACATTTACTTAACCGACCTGAGCAACTTCGCCACAGTCAACGCCGTGATGGCGCAATACTTTGCCCAGCCCTATCCCGCGCGTGCAGCGGTGGGTGTCGCCTCTTTGCCGAAAGATGCGGGTGTGGAAATCGAAGGCGTGATGGTGCTTTAAGGCCACCCCTTTAATTTGCGTAGAGGCGCTCATTGGGCGCCATATGGAGGCCAATGGCCTCCGCGACGGATGCGTTAAGCGGGTTTTTCCTGCTTGCTAATGCGCACCATCTCAATACGGTGCTCAGAAACTTCGATCACCTCAAAGCGGTAATCGCCGATATGCAAATACTCGCCCTGAGCAGGTATCTGCTCAAACTGATCCAGCAAAAAGCCTGAAAGCGTGGCCAAGTCTTCGTCCTCGGTCAGCTCCAGCTCGTGATTCAGCTCTTGTTCGAGCTGATGCAGGTTGGTCGTGCCGCGCGCCAACCAAGTGCCGTTTTTCTCGATGATATCGGGCACCTCGTCGGCATCGGGGAACTCGCCCGCGATGGCCTCAAGCACGTCCAAGGGCGTGAGTAGGCCTTGAATCATGCCGTATTCGTCCACCACCAATACCAAGCTGCCACGCGCATTGCGCAGCACATTCAAGCCGCGCAGCACATCCACACGCTCGGGAATCAGTACGGGCGGGTATTTAGCCGCAAGCACGGCAACGTCTTTGCCTTCGTTGATGCCTTGCAGGATTTCTTTGGCCTGCATCACACCCACGACCTCATCTAAGGACTCGCGGCATACAGGGAAAATGCCATGCGGTGCGGCCAATAATTGCTGTTTGATTTCCTCTGGCGTATCGCTGCAATCCACCCAAGAAATATCGCCGCGCGGCGTCATAATAGTGCGAATGGAGCGCTCAGCCAAAGACAATACGCCCGTAATCATTTGGCGTTCTTCCTCGCCAAAAGACTCGTCTTTGCTTGCTGTGGTTGTCACCGATTTTATCGGCTCTTGCTCTTCTTTCGCTTCGGCGACTTTGGATTCGCCAAGCATGCGTAAAATGGCATCGGCGGTACGCTGGCGCATGGGAATGCGAGCGGCATTTTTAGTTTGATTGTGCAGCGCAGTTTGGTTGAAAAACTCGATAAGAATCGAAAAGCCAATAGCAGCATACAAATAGCCTTTGGGAATATGAAAGCCCAAGCCTTCGGCAATCAGGCTAAAGCCGATCATCAGCAAGAAGCTCAAGCACAGCACCACCACAGTGGGGTGG
>JAYRHO010000392.1:0-1796 GCA_041907245.1 Saccharospirillaceae bacterium | reverse complement strand
GGTGCCGTGCAACAGGCCTGCGCTCACCGCCTGGGTGCTGGGGGCAGAGATTTGCCGCTGGTATTCTGCTTGATAGCCTGTCAGCAGCTGGCGCTGTTCGACTTCCTCATGCAGCTTGCGCTGCACCTCACCAAAGGCTTTAAGGCATTTTTCTTCTTGGTCTTGCGCCATTTTCAGCACAAAACCCAAGCGTTTGGCACGAGGATGGTGGCTCATTTTTTAGCCTCTGGCGGCAGGGCTGGGAAAGATAGCATCCAGCTGTTTTTTGCTATTTTCCAGATCACTGCCTTCGGTCAAGCCTTGGCGCAGCATGGCTTTGATGGTGGGCAAGCGGTCGATGGCGGCATCGAGCAGGTTATCCGCCCCGCTTTGGTAAGCCCCAACACTGATTAAGTCTTGATTTTGGCGATAGTGCGCCATCATTTGTTTGCACAGCTGGGCTTTTTTTAGCCACATTTCATCCACGATTTGCGGCATGACCCGGCTGACCGAGGCCTCGATATCAATGGCAGGATAGTGCCCTTCTTCGGCCAAGCGCCGCGACAGCACTATGTGGCCGTCCAAGATGGCGCGGCTGGCGTCGGCGATAGGATCTTGCATGTCGTCACCTTCGCTTAGCACGGTATAAAAAGCGGTAATCGAGCCGCCACCTTCAGGGCCGTTGCCGGTGCGCTCCACCAGCTTGGGCAATTTATTAAACACCGAAGGTGGGTAGCCTTTGGTGGCGGGCGGCTCTCCCACCGCGAGGGCAATTTCACGCTGGGCTTGGGCGTAGCGGGTAAGTGAATCCATCAAAAGCAGCACGTTTTGGCCTTGATCGCGGAAGTATTCGGCCACGGCCGTGCAGTATTGGGCGGCGCGCAGGCGCATCAGCGGCGAATCATCGGCGGGCGAGGCCACCACCACCGCGCGTTTTAACCCTTCTTCGCCCAAAATCTCGTCGATAAACTCTTTGACCTCTCGGCCACGCTCGCCAATTAAGCCCACCACCACTATGTCGGCCTTGGTAAAGCGCGTCATCATGCCAAGCAGCACACTTTTACCCACACCCGAGCCAGCAAAGAGGCCAATACGCTGCCCCCGCCCAACCGTGAGCATGGCGTTGATGGCACGAATACCGACGTCTAAGGGGGTGCGGATGGGGGCGCGATGCAAGGGGTTGATCGGAACGCCTTGTAAGTTGCCTTGCTCCACCTTCACCAACGGGCCAAGACCATCCAAAGGACGCCCCATGCCATCGAGCACTCGCCCAAGCAGCATGGCTCCGACGGGAACGTCGGCGGCTCCTGTCAGCGGCCAAACTCTGGCCCCCGGGCGCAGGCCATCGACCTGTTCAACGGGCATAAGGAAAATACGCTCGCCATCGAAGCCTACGACTTCGGCTTCAACCGCCGTGGACTCGGGGCGCTCGACCATGCAGCGCTCACCAATACGCACGTTGATGCCGATGGCTTCGAGCGTCAGCCCGACCATGCGCAGCAGTTTGCCCGCGACTTTCGGGCGATAGCTTTGGGGAAGTTCGATGTGCTGCCATAGCTCACTGAGGGGTTGCGTCATCCTGCACCTCTGGGCTTTTGTCGGGTGTCGGCATGGTGTTGAGGGCTTGTTGCAAAGTAAGGGCATGACGCATTTGCATTTGCGCCTGCTGCACCAGCTCAGTTAGGCGCTCTTGGCTTTGGTATTCCACTAGGCTGTGCTCGGTTTGAATACGCAGGTCGCCTGGCTGTAAATTGCTGTCCTCTTTCAACGCCAGCTCGCCTTGTGCCAGAGGGCTGGATACCAACAAGGCGTAATCG
>JAYRHO010000391.1:0-4427 GCA_041907245.1 Saccharospirillaceae bacterium | reverse complement strand
GGCTGGCTTCGGCGATGCCAGAGGGGTGATTGTGCACCAAAATCACCGCCGCAGCGCTGTGCCCTAGCACCAGCTTTATCACTTCTCTGGGATAGACCGCCGCACCGTCTATGGTGCCGCGAAAAAGCTCGTGATACTGAATAACGCGATGTTGGTTATCCAACAGCAGCAAGGCAAAGACCTCGTAATCCAAATCGCGCAGCTTGGCTTGTAAAAATTGGCGGGTCAGCCCTGGGCTGGTGAGGGCGTTTTCCTTTTTAAGCTGCTCGGCTAAGTGCCGTCGCGCCATCTCTAGCACCGCTTGCAATTGCGCGAACTTGGCACTGCCAAGCCCCAGGTGGCTGCAAAAGCGTTCTTCGTTGGCGGTCAGCAAAGGGCGCAAGCCGCCAAAGTTCTGAAGCAATTCGCGCGCTAAATCGACGGCGCTTTTGCCTTTGATGCCTGTGCGTAGAAAAATGGCGAGCAGCTCGGCATCAGATAGGCTGGCGGCGCCTTTACTTAATAGTTTTTCACGGGGGCGATCTTCTAGCGGCCAGTCGTTGATTGCCATAGCTTGCTCCTTGATGTGGCACTTGTCGCAAGATAGGCAAGCACTTACTTTTATGCCTCCTTCTTTTGCCTGATTTTTTATATACTGCCCGCACTTTGGTTAAAGGACGCCCTTTTATGCTGTCGCTATCGAATAAACGCATCCTGCTGGGAATTACGGGCGGTATTGCCGCCTATAAGGCCTGCGAGCTGGTACGCCTGTTTACTAAAGCGGGCGCGCAGGTGCAGGTGGTAATGACAGCAGGCGCATGCGAGTTTATTACGCCTTTGACTTTGCAAGCACTGTCGGGGAACCCAGTGCATACGCAGCTGCTTGACCCCGAAGCGGAAGCGGGCATGGGGCATATCGAGTTGGCGCGTTGGGCGGACGTGATCGTAGTCGCTCCCGCCACCGCCGATTTTATTGCTCGTTTAAATGCGGGCATGGGGAATGATCTGCTCACCACTTTATGCTTGGCATCCGCCGCGCCCTTGGCTCTTGCGCCTGCTATGAATCAACAAATGTGGCGCGCCGAAATCACTCAGGCCAACTTGCGGCATTTGCGTGACGTAAAAGGCGGGAGTCTGCATATTTTTGGCCCCGACGAAGGCGTGCAAGCCTGTGGTGATGTAGGCCCTGGGCGCATGCTGGAGCCGACTGTTATTGCCGAGCAAGTCGCACGCTTATTTACTCAGGGTGCGCTGGCGGGCGTGGAGGTGGTGATTACCGCAGGCCCTACGCGCGAAGCCATCGACCCAGTGCGCTATATTTCCAATCACAGCTCAGGGAAAATGGGCTTTGCCTTGGCCGAAGCGGCGCGCGATGCGGGGGCTAAGGTGACCCTGATTGCAGGGCCGGTAAATTTAGCCACGCCTGCGCGTATTGCGCGTGTGGATGTCATCAGTGCGCAGGATATGCTCGCTGCCGCACTGGCAACTCTGCCTGAGTGTAAAATTTTTATTGCGGCAGCGGCGGTGGCCGATTATCGCCCTGAAAGTTGTGCTAATCAGAAGATTAAAAAGACCGATGACAATGCGCATTTAGAAATAAAAATGGTTAAAAACCCCGACGTCTTGGCAACCCTTTCGCATCATGCAGAAAGGCCATTTTGCGTGGGTTTTGCCGCAGAAACTCAGGATGTTGAAAATTACGCACTGAGTAAAATGGAGCGCAAAAATCTCAATATGATTATTGCCAATGATGTGTCGCATACCGATATTGGTTTTAACAGCGACGACAACGCCGTCAGTGTTTTTACCAAACAAAATAAACAACATTTTACCGCTATGAATAAACAACAATTAGCGCGAGAGCTGATCGCTTTAATTGCCAAAGAATACCACGCTTAAATTTGAGAAAATTATGAAACAAAAACTACAAGTAAAATTACTGGATACGCGTTTGGGTAAAGACATTCCTCTGCCGCAATATGCGACCTCAGGTTCGGCAGGTTTGGACTTGCGCGCTTGTTTAGATGCCCCTTTAACTTTAAATCCAGGCGACACTCAGCTTATCCGTACTGGTATGGCGATTTACATCGAAGACGCCAATTTAGCCGCCATGATTTTGCCGCGCTCGGGCTTGGGGCATAAGCACGGAATCGTTTTGGGTAATTTAGTCGGCTTGATCGACTCGGATTACCAAGGTGAGCTGATGGTCAGCTGCTGGAATCGTGGCAATACGCCCTTTACCATTGAAATCGGCGAGCGTTTGGCGCAGTTGGTGCTTGTGCCTGTGGTGCAGGCTGAGTTTGAATTGGTCGCCGAATTTAAAGCGACAGAACGCGGCGAAGGCGGATTTGGTCATTCAGGCCGCCGTTAATTTTTTCTGCTCGAACCGAAAGGGCGCATCATGGCAGCAAAGCGTAATATCACGACTTACAGTCGTTTAATGATCTTGTTAGCAATATTTATTGTGGCCGCAGGCTTTTCTACGCAAAGCGTACAAATCAACCTTTTTACCCAAGATGATATCGATGCCCGCTATGCCAACGCCATGGCTCAGCAAATGGTGCAAGCACTTGCCACGCGTTTAGAAGACACGCGCGGCTTGCAAAAAGCCGCAAGTGAAAGCCCCTATACGCTAAACGCCCTGATAGCAGGCGATGATGAATGGGTGAAATCACTGCAAACTTTTTTACCAGGCAGTGTCGGTATCAAACTGGTCGATCGCATGGGGACGCTGGGGCTGTTTAAAGATTACGGTTATGCGGTGCAAGAGCTGGTTACTCGTACTTTAAAAGGTGCAGAAATGCGTTTTGAAGCCGTCTCCATCGATGGCAAATTACGCTTTTATTGGGCCACACCAGTGCGCAATGAAAACAAAGATATAGTCGGGGTGATGCTGGTTGAGTATGGCCAAGTTTGGCTTGATCAATTTCAAGCGGTTGCCAGCCAAAAACTAGGTCGCGTTATTGTTAATCAGTATGTGGAGAACGACAAACCCCGAGGCGTCAAGGTTTTTGATGCAGGGCAGAGCAATACCGATATCAGCAGTGCTGTTACCCTTCCTATTAACGATTATTGGTATTTAAGCTACCTGCCCAACAATGAACGCCCCATTTTAGGTTTATTTCCTTTGGTGGCTCCTTGGGTAGGCGCACTCGCATTAATTACCTTGTTTTTAATTGCCTTGGCGCTGCTGCAAAAACGCGAAGTCAAACGCAATCAGCTCATGCTGTTGAATTATTTGCGTGTATTAAGCCGCCATGGCCGTGCCGAAGAGCCGCCTTTTACTTTGGCTATTTTTTCAGAATTGGCGACACGAATGTTGCAAATATTGCGCGCGCATAAACGCATTGATAATTCCAACACCGCGCCTGCGCAAGCTTTGGATATTCAGCTAGAGCCAACACGCCGCGCCGCGATTATTAATCGTAAAGCCGCACCCAAAGAAATGGGCGTCATGGTCGAAGAGCTGGACGATGACCCCACACCTTAGTGCCGAAATTTTTCGCGCCTACGACATTCGCGGCATAGTCGATGAAGATTTAACCTTGGATGTGTGCTACTGGATTGGCCGAGCCATTGGTAGCACGCTCATCGAGCGAAAACAATCGACCTGCAACTTGGCTTACGATGGCCGTTTATCCAGCCCTACTTTTGCGCAAGCTCTGCAAAATGGTTTGCTTGAGGCGGGTTGCTCGGTCAATCTTTTAGGGATGCAACCTACTGGGCTGCTGTATTTTTCTACCCATTATTTATCTTGCCCCAATGGCGTGATGGTTACGGGCAGTCACAACCCTGCAAATTACAACGGCATTAAAATCGTTATCGAACAGCAAGCGCTCAGTGCGCAGGAAATTCAAGCTTTATATCAGCGCATTAAAGCGCAAAACTTACCAAAGAATAATTTAGGCGTTTTGCACCGCATAAATATTGAAGAGGCGTATTTGGCGCAGCTTCATACCATGCCATTATCTCGATCACTGAAAGTCGTTGTGGATGCTGGCAATGGTGTTGCAGGGCCTTTAGCTGTGCGCTTATTTAATCGGCTGAATGTGCAGGCGGAATTTCTTTTTTGCGATGTGGATGGGTGTTTCCCCAATCATCATCCCGACCCCAGCATAGAAGAAAATTTAACAGCGCTGAAACAAACTGTTATCGCCAATAATGCGGATGTCGGCATTGCTTTTGATGGCGATGCGGATCGGGTAGTGATGTGCGACGAAAACGGCGAGCTGCTGGACGGCGATACGCTGCTGGCGATGTGTGCGGTCGATATGAAAGCCCGCGGATTGCTGAAGGGGAACGCCGTTGTCGGAACGGTGATGAGCAACTTCGGCCTCGAAGTGTATCTTAAGCAGCACGGTATCACGCTTTACCGTTCGGATGTCGGCGATCGATACGTGCTTGCCGAGATGGTAGAGCGCGGGGCGGTACTCGGCGGCGAGCAGTCC
>JAYRHO010000390.1:0-6275 GCA_041907245.1 Saccharospirillaceae bacterium | reverse complement strand
GCGGCGGCTGGGTTCAAACTCGGTTTCTTGGCGCAGGATTTGGCGCATGGTGTTGTAGCGCTGCTGGCTGTCGTTGACGTTCAGCAGGGCGCGCACATCGGGGTTGTAGTCGGGGCGGTTGGGATAATAGCGTTGGTCGGCAATGGTGCCACCCAGCTCCAGCCAGCGGTTTTTGAAAGCGGTATAAATGCGCTCGCCCCAGTTTCCTTGTGGCAATAACGCCAGCACGGTGCGTTTGCCGTCACCCCAGGCTTTGTCGGCAATTTGCACGGCTTCATCTTCGGCGGCTAGGCCAAATTGATAGAGATTTTGAGGGCCTGCGCTGGTGTTGCCGCTGGTTTTATCACTGTAGTTCAGCGCCAAAGTGGGCAAAGGCAAGCTGTCGCGCTCGCTCAAAGCCTGCACATCGGGCTTGGTCACAGGCCCTACCAACCACTGCGCACCGTCAAGTTGCGCTTGGCTGTAGGCGGCGTTGATATCGGGGTATTGCAGGCTGTCGTACAGCTGCACTTTAGGCACGCTAAAACCTTTGTTTAACGACTCGTAATAGGCGGCCATAAAGCCGTCACGCAAAGCCGCGCCCGTTTTGGCTAAAGGGCCAGACAAGGGCAACAGCAGCGCAACCTGAGTGGGGCGCTTGTTGGCGGCATCTTGCAACAGCGCCAGCCCGCCTGGCAGTTTTTGAGCGCCAGGGTGGCTGGGGTGGCTTTTTTGCCAGCGTTTGACTTCGGCCAGTAGTTCATCCAAGGCAAGACGCGGATTGCGGCTAATCTGTGCCAGCTGCAACCACTGCGCAAACTGCGGTGCCATTTGCGCGCTATTGAGGCTGTTAAATTCTTCCTCGGGAACGCGCATCAGGTCTTGAAAAATCAGCTCGTGATTGCTTTCGGCGTCGGCGCCGCTGAGGATGGCGGCTTGAAAATCACGCTCGCGTGCGGCGGCTAAATATTGGCCTACCGCTTCTAGGTATTGGGCTTTAAGCAGGCTATAACGGATTTCTTGGTTGCTGTTGGCGGCGTCCATCAGCTCGGCCAAGCTTTGCAGCAGTGGTCGGCCTTCATCGACGCGCCCTGTAGCGAGGCCAAGCTCAAGGTTTAGGAGCAAGGCTTCGATTTTATCCTGCCCTGTAAGTGGGCGTTCTTGCAAAGCTTGCAATGCCAGCGCGGCATTGCCAAACTCGCGCGCTTTCAGCGAGGCGCTGGCGCTTTCCAGTAAGTGGCTGTTATTAAGCTCAGTGACTGAGGTTTCGGTAATAGGGGTGGGCTTGCTGGCGCAGCCCGTAAAAAGCAGCGCGCAAGCGCAGAAAAAACTGCCCATAATGGGCGCGAAATAGCGATTTTTGGCCGAAGGTAAAGCAACAGGCATGACGATAATATCCAAAACTCAAACAGGCACACTGTATGTTGTGGCCACTCCAATAGGGAACTTGGCTGATCTTACTGAGCGTGCGCGCGAGGTGCTGGCACGGGTCGATCAAATCGCCTGCGAGGATACCAGACATAGCAGCAAATTACTGCAACACTTGGGGCTAAGAAAACCGCTTTTATCGGTGCACGAACACAACGAGCGCGAGCGCGTAGCGCAGATCGCGGCGCTGCTTAGCCAAGGGCAAAACCTGGCGCTGATTTCCGATGCGGGCACGCCGTTAATCTCCGATCCTGGCTACCCCTTGGTGCAGGCACTGCGCGAGCAGGGCTTTCAGGTATCGCCCGTGCCTGGGGTGAGCGCTGTTATTACGGCGCTGTCGGCAGCGGGCTTGCCCACCGATCGCTTTACCTTTGAAGGTTTTCTGCCACACAAAATGGGCGGCAAGCGTGAAAAGCTAGAAGCCCTAGCGCAAGAGCCGCGCACCATGGTGTTTTACGAAGCCAAACACCGCATTTTAGAAACCTTAGCGCTGATGGTCGAAGTTTTTGGTGGTGAACGCTCTGCCTGCGTCGCCCGCGAGCTGACCAAGACCTTTGAAACCTTTTATCACGGCACCTTACCCAGCATCTTGGCGTGCCTTAATGCCGATGAAGACCAGCAAAAAGGCGAGTTTGTGGTGATGATTGCAGGCCACCCCAACCCAAGCACCGAAGGCCACCTCGATAGCGAAAAATTATTGCGCCTGCTTAGCGCCGAGCTGCCGCCCAAAAAAGCCGCCGCGCTGGTGGCCGAGGTCACAGGCGAAAATAAAAAAGAGCTCTACGACAGGCTGCTTCGGATGAAAGCCTAGGCACACTAGCACCTTGGCATGAAAACCCTTACACTGCGCGCCGAGTTGGCCAGACAGTCGCCGCCGCTTTGCGGGGGAGGAAAGTCCGGGCTTCACAGGGCGAAGTGCCAGGTAACACCTGGGAGGCGTGAGCCTACGACCAGTGCAACAGAGAGCAAACCGCCGATGGCCTTCGGGATCAGGTAAGGGTGAAAGGGTGCGGTAAGAGCGCACCGCGCAGCTGGTAACAGTCTGCGGCACGGTAAACTCCACTTGAAGCAAGACCAAATAGGCCCCCGTATGGCGCGGCCCGCGTTGGGGGCGGGTAGGTTGCTGGAGCCTGCGAGCGATTGCAGGCCTAGATGAATGACTGTCCAAGACAGAACCCGGCTTACCGGCCAACTCGCTTTTTTCTTTGATGCAGGCGCGCCCTGCGCCTAAATAAAACTTTCAATCTCGGTCACATCCAGCTGCGCGGCATCCAGCGTAGCTTGGGCGTAGCTTTCCCACACACGGGCGCGCAAAAACAAGCCATAAAGCGCAGGGTCAATATGGCCGTCGTCGCGCATCCTTTGCAAAATCTTCAGTGCCTGAGAAATCTTCATCGGTGCTTTATAGGGGCGGTCTTTGGCGGTTAACGCCTCAAAAATATCGGCGATGGCCATCATCTTGGCGGGCAAGGACATCTGCTCGCCTTTCAGCCTACGCGGGTATCCCGTGCCGTCTATTTTTTCGTGGTGATTGCCTGCGTATTCGGGCACGCGCTTAAGCTTGCGCGGGAAGGGCAGGGATTCCAGCATGGTTTGCGTCACCACTATGTGGTTATTGATGATATCGCGCTCGGCTTGGCTGAGTGTGCCGCGCTCGATGCACAGGCAGGCGATTTCCTCGTCATTCAATAACGGCTGCATCTGCCCGCAGGCGTCGGGGTAGTGGCGTTGGGCGATGGCCTTGATACGGGCTTTTTTCTCGGCGCTCATAAACTCGCCGCCTTTATTGGCTTCTTGCACAAAGGCCAAATCAGCAGCCAGCTGGGCAAGATCGGCTTGATGCTCCTGATCCAGCGCTGCCAACGCTTGGCTGTCGGCATGGTGCAAGCTGGCGCGGGCGTGCCAATAGTTACCAATAAGATGCTGGCGCAGGCTGGCAAAGCGCGCTTCAACGAGGTGAATACGGTCAAATAAGTTTTGCAGCTTGGTGGCTTTATCCAGCACCGAGTCGGGCGTGGCCAGCTTGCCGCAGTCGTGCAGCCAGGCCGCAACCTTGAGCTCGTACCAGCCGTCTTCGTCCAAATTAAAACCTGCAAACTCGTGCTGATCGGCGCAGGCCGCTTGCGCCAGCAGCTCGGTTAAAAGTGGCACGCGCTGGCAATGGCCGGAGGTGTGCGGGCTCTTGGCGTTGATGGCCACCGCCAGCACTTTTACAAAGGCATCCAAGAGGTTTTTCAGCTCATCCACCAGAAGCAGGTTGTTTAGGGCGATGGCGGCGTAGCTGGCCAGTGCCTTTACCAGAGGCTCGATTTCTTTGGCAAAGGGCACGACTTTCTGGGTGTTGGCGTCGATGGCGTTGACCAGCTGCAACACGCCGATCAGATCGTTGCTGTGGTTGAGCAAAGGCACAGTCAAAAAGGACTGTGAGCGATAGCCTGAGCGCTGATCGAAAGCGACAGTGCCGGAGAAATCAAAATCCGAATTGCGATAGGCATCGGCAATGTTCACCGTTTTTTTGCTTAGCGCGGCGTGCGCGGCAATGTGATGATGGTTCTCGCTGCCATCTGGGCGCGTAAGGGGAATCGGCGGCAGTTCTTCGGGGGCGATGCGGTTGAGCCGAATGTTCAGGCTGTTGTTGCGCAGCAAGGTAAACTCCAGCTGTTCTTGCCCTTGCTGTTCCTTGAGTAAATACAGCGTGCCGCCGTCCGCCCCAGTGAGGCTTTGGGCTTCATCCAAAATACGCTCCAGCAGTTTTTGCGCGTTGGGTGCGCCTGCTAGGGCGACGAGCAGGGCTTTTTGGTCGTGCAAAGCTTGTTGTTTTTGCAGCGCTATGGCCGCAAAGCGAGACAGTGCCAAAATCAGCGGTTCCAGCGCTTTGTCAAAGGGGATGCGTAGGCCTTGGGCATCTTGGGCGTTGAGTAATTGCAACACACCGATAAGCTCACCTGTCTCGGTGCACAGGGGTAAAGCCAAGACCGACTGGGTGCGATAGCCCAAGCGCTGGTCAAACTCTTGGGTTCCTGTGAAGTCATAGCTGTGGTTTTGATAGGCGTTTTCGATATTAATGAGCTGTTTTTTTAGGGCGCAGGCGCTGGCCACATGATGCAGGTTGGGTTTGTCTGCTTGGTACAATGGCACGGCGGGGTAAGCGTGGCCAGAGGCACTGGTAAGCTTCAGGCTGAGGTTGCGCACTAGGGCAAACTCCAATACCTGAGCCATGCCTTGGCCTTTGGCTAAATACAAGGTGCCGCCATCGGCGCGGCTTAGTTGTAAGGCCTCATCGAGGATGATGGCGCACAGGCGCGCAATGTCTTGTTCGGCGGTCAGTTTTTGCGCCACTTCTAGCAAGTATTGGTACTCTTTTAAGCCAATAGCATTCATATAATTCATTCCAATGCGTCCGTTTTGCCCGTGTCGCCCAAGCTTAGTCTGTTGGTACGTTTAAGCAGGGATAGTGGGCAATGCGAAGCTGTTTATTTGCCTGCGTTGCCGCTGGTAATTGCCAAGCTAGGCGCTATAGTACGGCCTCTTTTGGGCACTTAGGTAGTCGTTTATGCAGCATGAGTTTTGGCATGAGAAATGGCAGAGCAATCAGATAGGCTTTCATTTGCCCCAGGTGAATAAGCTGTTGCTTAAGCACTGGCCTGCTTTGGGGGTGACGGCTGGGACGGTGCTGGTGCCCTTGTGCGGTAAGTCGTTGGACTTAATTTGGCTGCGCGCTCAGGGCTATCAGGTGATAGGCGTGGAGTTGAGCGAAATTGCGCTCGATGCGCTGGCGCTTTCCTTTGCCGATGCAGGCTTTGCCTTGCAAAAAGAAACGCTGCATCAGCCGGGGCTTACCGCGCGCTATCGTGGCGCAGGCGTAACTCTTTATGCAGGGGATTTTTTTGCTCTAACGGCGGAAATCATCGGTGCGGTGGATGCCATTTACGACCGCGCGGCGCTGGTGGCCTTACCCGCTGAGATGCGCCAAGGTTACGGCAAGCAGTTGCAGGCCATCAGCCAACAAGCGCCCATGTTGCTGTTGAGTTTCGACTACGAACAAAGCCTGATGGCAGGGCCGCCTTTTGCGGTGGCCGCAGGCGAAATCCATGCGCACTATCAGCCTTACTATGCGCATTTGGAGCTACTGGAAATACGCGATGTCATCGAGCAAGAGCCCAAATTTAAAGAGCGCGGTTTGGGCTCGCTCAAACAGCTGGTTTATAAAATCAGCTAAGTCTTGCCACTTTGGCTTTAAGGCTACCTTTCGATACACAACGCACAGGCACGCTTAAACAGCGGTCAGGCTAATGACTTCGATCTGCGTGGCGTTTAGGTAGCGCCAGCGCACGTCGATATCCCAGAGTTTGACGCCGTATTGCCGTGTAGGCTCAGGCTTTTGATAGGCGGGCTTGGGGTCTTGGGCGAGGCATTGCTCCACCAGTGCCAGCACGTCTTGCTTCAGTCTTTGGCTGTGCTGTTGTGCCTGCTGCTGCGCATCGAGGCTAAAGCTGACTTGCACGCAAGAAGGCGGCGTTTGTGCGATGCGGTTGTAGGCCGAAGCCACAGCATCGACATAGGGCACATAGGGCTTGATGTCGACAATGGGCGTGCCATCCAATAAATCCACACCGCTGACATAAAGCTTGGTGCCTTCTATTTTATCCAGTTTGACCACCGACAGCCCAATGCCATTAGGACGGTGCGTGCTGCGCGTGGCAAACACCCCGATTTTTTCATTGCCGCCTAAGCGCGGCGGACGTACGCGCAGGCTGTGATCCTGTGCGCCGACGGCATGAAACTCAAACAACAGCCAAACATGGCTGACCTGATCCAGCCCCTCTAAAGCCAGCGGGTCGTTAAAAGGCGGCAGCAGCTCGATAATT
>JAYRHO010000389.1:0-3606 GCA_041907245.1 Saccharospirillaceae bacterium | reverse complement strand
TGAAAAGAGTTTTGCAGCATTTCTTTTAATAGCTGTATTCCAGGTAAATGTTTTTTACCCTGGCTGATTAAAAAGCCGATACTAAATTCGTTGTAGGGGTCGATATCGGTGTCACGGTATTCAAAGGCGCTGAATGTAACCACGCAACGGCCTGGAAAAACTTCCAGCGGATGCATATTGGGGTCGGGTAATAATTTTTTTACTTCTTTGGTTGATGCCATAAATGCAGCGGTCATGCTGGTGTTGTCGTAATAAAACACGGGCAATCTGCCCATGCGGTGAAATTCCAGCATCGGCAAATCCACCTGCGAAATGGCTTTAAAAAAACCACTGAGATTTTTACGCTCTTTGGCTGGAGCAACGTAGTCGTTTAAATTAATTGTTTTTTCGGCGGCGGTCATGGGGTAGTCCTCTTGTTATTTTTAGCCTAACGCCTAAATATACACACTGGTCATTTTCTTCAGAGCATCAATAGAAACACTGGGTGAGCCTGATCGTAATATTTCTATTTTCCCTTCCTGTTGGCCAATTTTATCCAGCAAAATATTGGTGGCCGTTTTGGCGGTGACGTTGGTTTTTTCCATAAATACCGCTTCGTGATTGACGAAAGCCAAATCGCCAATAAACAGTAAATTATCTATGGGCGATTGCACAGGTGGGCGTTTGGCTTCGATACCAACGCCATAACCGTTGTAATGGTGCCAGCGATTCACATAAGCGTCTTTGTAATCGGGTAAGTCGGGCATAACTGATTTCAATTCTTCGTGGCACAGCGCGGCAATTTCTTGTGTGCGTTTGCCACCGATGCCTTTGTTGCTGGCGTTGGCAATTTGCGTTTCAATGACGGTGATATTGCGGTCGGCAATTTCAGGTGAAATGGTGAATTTAGCATCGGGGAACGGCACGCGGATATTGCGGTTAATGGTAATGCCTAGGTATTTAAAGCCTGTGGCAAAGAAGCAAAAGCCAGGGCGCTTGCCGCTGAAATCTTTAATTTGTTCTTCCCAGAAACCTTTGCCCTCATACCATAGTTGCGTGACGTAAACAGACTGAGTTTTTAAATCGAGAATGTTGGTGAAATACGGATCATCACCAAAGACGGCGCGATTGCTTTCCACCAAAGTTTTGGCCGCAGGAATATCGACAGCGGAAATAAAATAATCCGCTTGCCATTTGCGGCCTTGGGCTTCTTCGGCATTCATATATTGCAGCATATCGGCACGCGCGCCACAGTGTGGGCATTCGCCGTCGATTTCCATGCCATCAAATACTAAGTTGCCGCACACCGCGCAGCGCCTTACTTGTTTGATATCGCCAGGCAGGGCACTGGATACAACTCGAATGATGGTTCCGTTTTCTTTTTCCAGACTTTCGATATCGACGTTATAAATCACTTGGCCACCGTGGCCACGAATATAATCTACCATGGGCTGCAAGAATGTTTCATTAACAGGATGGCCGTATAAATTGATTTTCATGTCGTCGCCCGAGCCTGAAATCAATTGAAAAATATTGGCCAAGGTGACCGCCGAAGCGCTTTGCACTTTATCGAAATAGGCCATTTCCAACAGGCTATCCATAATGGTGTGCGTAATGCGATCAGGCACATCGAGCTTGCGGCAATACTCCTCAAAAGTCATGGAATCCATGTAGTCGCGCTGGGCTTTGTCCTTGTAGTCAAAGGTCATTAATTTAATAGCGACACGAATAAAATGTTGGCGGTCTTCGGGTTTTAAATGCCCCATTTTAAAGGCATCGGCCATCAGCTCGAGCTTGTCATAAGGGTTGGCCATTTTGCTTGGCGGTAAATAGCTGGTGGAGCCGTCGCTGTCGATAAAGTTGTACATGCTGCCTTCTTTGGGCATGTCCATTAATTTCCAGCCGTAGCGCCCCATAAATTCGCGCAAATTATTGTAAAAACCCCAGATGGCGTGCGTGCCGTGTTCACGCACGTAACCTGGGAAACCGGGCTCGCGTTTGGCGGGGTCGTCTTTTGGGCCAAAGCCTTTATCGCGCCAAGCTTTGGCTTTGCCGCCGGGGGTACCGCTTTTTTCTAAAACCGTCACTTTAAAACCGCGCGCAGACAGTTCGACCCCCGCCTGCAAGCCCGCTAAACCACCGCCGATAATCACCACACTTTTGCCGTTCATGGGCAGTTCGACGTTGTTGTTTTGCACATGCGGGTAGGGCATATCCAGTACTTTATCGCCCGATAACGCAGGCAGAGCCGCCGCCACACCTGCGCCCACGGCTGTCGCCCCGACACCCGCCATTGCAGCGGTTTTTAAAAAGCTACGGCGAGAAGATTGAAAAGGATTGTTGTTATTTTTATGAGTCATAATTTTCTCGATTTTTTATGTTTGTCGGCTGGGCGCCTAGCGCCCAACGCTCAACGCTCAGCGCCTAGCGCCAATTAATACTTCGGCAGTCGTTTCGATACGGTGCCTGTGGTGGACAGCACTTGGCGCATTTCTTCAAGCTGATGCGGGCCGAAGAAGCGTTCGTGGTGTTTGGGGTAGACGATGCCTTCGCGGGTTTCAAAATGTTTCAGCGGGCAGAAGGAGGATTCAATTTGCTCCAGCGCCATAGAGAAACGAAATACCACGCTTTTAGCGCCCCAAATGGGCAGGCGGAATAAGCCCATAAATTGTTTGGCGTAGCCGTCTTTGCGCATAACGGCGTTGGCTTCACGAATGCTGGTGCGGTGCATGCCCAGTGGGCGTGAAACCAAAATGTTGTAAATAATTTGCACGTTGACTTCAAAGAAGGCCAGCAGTGGTAAAAACGGAATCATTATTAAACTTGCCAGCATTTTGCGCGGCAAAGACAGCTCGCTCAGATTGGCTTTGGCAAGGTGGTCGATTTCGATATTGGCCATCACGGTCAGGCCGTTGGCGTAGCCGCAGAACATGCAGTTGAAATGGTCAAACCAGTTCATGCCTTCGATGCGATGGCGGTCGATGATGACGTAATCGCTCCAATACACTTTGGGTAATTTCAACAGTGGGCGCAGTAGCCATTGGTAGCCCAGCACGCAGGTGGTGAGGTGCAGCACCACTAAGGCAGGAATGCAGCTGTACATGGGCAGGCCGCCTGCCAAAGTACGCAGTACGCCTACGCGTTTGATGTGGCTGGAAAAGATAGGGGACATTAATGTCCAGTCGCTGGGTTTTTGGTAAACCTGACGGCCGCTAGCAGTATTCATGGTGGTCACCTTTTGTCGTTATTTTTTATGGGTTACTACGAGTCAACTCATTAGACGACAAAAGGCGCAATGGCTTTCATCCCCCTAGTGGGGGAGGTGGGCAGGGCGTAAAGGCGCGTTAGGGAATGTACATTAAAGCTTCGCCCGTGGTGACGAGCTTGTCGCCGACATAGGCATTCGTGCTTAGGGTTACGCGTTTTTTCTCAGGCTCAATGGCGGTGATTTCAACCACGGCGCGCACGGTGTCGTTGATAAAAACTGGGGCTTTGAATTTGGCGCTTTGGCTCATGTAAATGCAGCCAGGCCCTGGCAGCTTAGTGCCCAGTACCGTCGAGAAAAAACCGACCGATAAAATGCCGTGGGCAATGCGTTTACCAAACTGGCTGCTGGCGGCGTAGGCT
>JAYRHO010000388.1:0-3528 GCA_041907245.1 Saccharospirillaceae bacterium | reverse complement strand
ACTCCCAAAAGCACGGCAACAATTTCCCAAAAGCTCATGGAATAAAGCGTTGCCAATATGTTTTCGCTGATGAAATCCATAGCCGCCTCTTTTTTAGCCGTGAGGTTTTAGCACTGGGTCTAAATTGCGGCCTAAAAACTTGCACACAAAAATGCAGCGGCCAAACTCATCCCAGCTGTGTTTGATTTCTTTTTTTACGGTGTCCATCACCAAATCGTAATCGCCAAAAATTTGCGTGCTGATGGTGTTGCCGACCACGCTTAAGCCCTGCGTAGCTTGCAGGCGCTCGATAAAGCTTTTGATGTAGGGCAGATAATTATCAGTCAACGGGTACATGCTAATTTCAACGGAAATTTCCATTTTTTACTCCTTAAAAAGAAACACGAGCATCGAGCATGACTACGCGCGGCTCACCCAGCTGCAGATAGCGGTCGGAATTGGGGTTGTGGCTGTCGTTATTAAAGCCGCTGTAGCCGCGTGTGGCGTAATCTTTATTCAATAAATTACGCGCCGAAAACGCCAGCTCATAGCTTGGCTGAGTAAAACTCAAACGCGCGTGATACAGCCAATACGCCTGCGACATGGCATCCTGGCTTGCTTCAAAATAAAACGCGTCTTTGCCTTCGGCTTCCATCCGTAGCGCCCAAGCCTCAGTGAGTGCAAAAGTCAGTGCGGTTGCGCCGCTGTGTTTGGGGGCGTGCAGCTGCGCTCGCCCCGATTTATCAATAATGACCGAGCCATTTACATCGCCATTGGCATCGAAAGTATTTTGCGCGTAACGGTAATCGGTAAAGCGCGCATTTAAATAGCCGTAGCTTAAATCCCACGCCAGCCAATCATTTAATTGCCAGCGACTTTCCAGTTCTAAACCGTAGCTTTCACCTTTGGCGGCATTGGCAAAATAATCTTGGAAATTCGGTGAATTGGGAATGGGATAGGAGCTTTTGGCTTGCTGATCGCGGCGCTGCGTATAAAAAATAGCAAGGCGCGTGCTCAGGCTGTCCTCCAGCCACAAAGATTTTAGCCCAAGCTCGGTGTTGTAATTGTATTCGGTGTCGTAGCGGCGCTTATCGGCACTGATGCTGGGTGCGGTGTTGATGCCGCCGCCTTTGTAGCCGCGCGCAAAACTCAAATAACCTAAATGCGCCTGCCCAATATATTGCTCTAGGCTGAGCTTGCCGCCGTACAGCCATTCATCGGTGCGGTCTTTTAAATCGGTATTTTGGGCATTCATGCTTTGGGCGTTATCGGTTAATTCATTGCGCCAATTCTCTAAACGCAAACCGTAAATCAGGCGGGTGTTTTCGCCAAAATGCGTGGTAATTTCACCGTAAAAAGCCGTGGCTTTTACTGTTAATTCATTACGATAAATGCTTCCTGCATTCCACGAGTAATCACGCGCGAGTTTTTCATTGCGGTCTTGGTGGTAAAGCCCCAAAACCCAGTCGCTGCTGTTGAAAAAGAGACGGCCATTTTCATTGGAAAGCAAACGCACTTCCGCACTGAAACGCTGGTAATCGCGCTGATATTCGTCAAAGCCTTTGCCCCACAGCTCGCCATAAATTGGGTTTACCCAGTCTTCATCGTAGCTATAAAGTGCGCGCGTATTGCTGCCCGTGAGCTGCGACCAAAGCGAAAAAGCCGAGCTGATTTTATTTTCATAACTGAGTGCCAGTGCTTGGGTATTTTGCTGATCTTTGCCTGGCTCATCGGCCAAAGAATGGCGGCTGTTGTCCACGGTAAACGCATCGTAGCCGTTGTCTACGTCCGCTAAAAAATACACCAATTTAATTTGCTGGCTGGGGTTTATTTGCCAGTGCAATTTACCGCGCAGCAGGTTTTCATTTTGGCCGTTGGTCGCACTACGATCGAGAAAATCATTGCTCATATAGCCGTCGCTTTGATAGTGCGAAAACGCCACACGGCTGTGTAAATGCTCGGCCAAAGGCGCAGAAACCGCACCGCCGATTTGGCCGCTGTGATAGCTGCCAATTTTTCCTGCAAGATAGCCCGCTGTGTCGTGCTCAGGCTCGGCACTTTGGATATTGATTAAACCGCCCAAGGCATTGGCACCAAAGCGCGTGCCTTGTGCGCCGCGCAGGATTTCCACTTGCGCCACATCAAAAAGCGCAGCAGCCGTGCCTAGCCCCGTCATATCTATGCCATCGATCATCAGACCCACGGAAGGATTCACTGGGTCGATAAATTGGCTTTCTTCACCCACACCACGAATCTGAAAAAAACGCGCGCGTGAGCTGCCAGAGGCAAAATTCACGTTGGGAGCAAAACTTAAAACTTGCTCTAAATGGTCGGCGCTGCGTGCTTGGATTTGTGCCTCAGAAACCACAGTGGTGGCTTCGGCTAAATCTTGCAGCTCGGCTTGGCGAAAATCGGCGGTAACGGTTTGGGTATTTAATGCGACTGGGCTGGCTAGAGCGGGCAGACTAACAGCAAGCAGTGAGGCAAGGTATTTCGACATTGGGCGTTCCTAAAAATCATAATTAAGAAAACCCGGTTAAGCGTAGAGGTAAGTAAATCCATTTTTTATTTGCGTGCGCATCCAGCACGCCCCCATTCCTACGCCGGTATTAACCGGATCAGGTTCAAGGGGTTCACTTGCGTATCTCAGGCCAAAGGCCACCCCCTGGGACGGAGGGCATTCTACGCAGCTTTGGCGTCTTCGCACAGTTATATTTAGGAGTACATCTTGAAAATTGCATAAAAATCGCCATTCTAGCGGTCAAACTCGGGCAGCAAGCTAAGCTGTGCTCGAGCCACCCAACCTGTAGAGGACGCTATGTTACGAATCGTTTTATTCCTGCTTACCAACCTAGCTGTGGTGCTGATTGCCAGCATTACCCTGTCGCTTTTGGGCGTGGGTAGTTTCCATGCCAAAGGCGGCCAGCTGGATATGTTTAACCTGATGGCATTTTGCTTGGTGTTTGGCATGGTCGGCTCTTTTGTGTCGCTGTTCCTGTCCAAGTGGATGGCCAAACGCAGCATGAATGTGCAAGTGATCGATGTCGCCCAAAACGAAAGCGAGCAATGGCTGCTGCGCACTGTTAAAGAACTGGCCGACAAAGCGGGTATCGGTATGCCTGAAGTGGGCGTATTCAGCTCTCATATGCCCAATGCCTTTGCCACGGGCTGGAACCGCAACAAAGCGCTGGTTGCCGTTTCGACTGGCCTGCTGCACCGCATGAACCGCGACCAAGTCAAAGCGGTGCTGGGTCACGAGATTGGCCACGTTGCCAACGGCGACATGGTGACGCTGACGCTGATTCAGGGCGTGGTCAACGCCTTTGTAATGTTCTTTGCCCGCATCATCGGCAACTTTGTCGATCGTGCGATTTTGAAAAACGAAAACGACGGCCCAGGCTTGGGCTATTTCATTGCCACCATAGTGGCGGAAATCCTGCTGGGTATTTTGGCTTCTATTATCGTCGCTTGGTTTAGCCGTCGCCGTGAGTTCCGCGCCGACCAATCGGGTGCCGATTTAGTCTCTCCTGCGGCGATGATCAGCGCCTT
>JAYRHO010000387.1:0-3236 GCA_041907245.1 Saccharospirillaceae bacterium | reverse complement strand
GACGCCGACCTTGGCCAGCATCTTGGCGTGGGCGATAGAGCCTTGGATGTCTTGCGCGTACATGCGTTTATCAAAATTCACCGAAGCGGTAAAACGTGCTACAAAAGCGTCGGTGGCTTCAGAAAAACGGCCGCCCCATGCGGAATTGGTAGAATCAGACATACAGTTACCCAAGCAAGGTTAAAAATGGCGCAAAGTATAGCGATTCGCGCCCCAAGCTCCTAGTGTTTCGCGGCGCACTCAAGACAGGCTCAGTATGAATAACAACCTCGAAAATTATTTTGTTCCCGATCTTTGCAACGCCCGCGCCATTATCATTTTGCTGGCGGTGAGCGAGGCCTTAGTGTTGGCCATGACGTTGATCGAAAGCAGCCTGCTGGGCTTTTCTTGGCAGCGTTTTACGGTGATGTCGTTTTTTGTGCAGTGGGTGTGTTTGCTGTCGGTAGCGGTGATTTGCCCGCTGCGTAACGTGTTTGTGCATTTGCCTGCACTGGCGGCCTCAGGCCTAGCCATTGCGGTGGTGGCCACCGTGACTTTGGTGGTGAGCGTGGCGGGTGAATACCTGTGGCCTACCAACCAAGGCTTGGTGGACTGGTGGTGGGTGGCGCGCAACGTGCTGATTGGCGGTATTTTTGCCTCGATGGCCATGCGTTATTTTTATGTGCAAAGCCAGTGGCAGTTTAAAACACAGGCCGAGCTGAACGCGCGCTTGGCGGCGCTGCAAGCCAATATTCGCCCGCATTTCTTTTTCAATACGCTCAATACCGTGTCTTCTTTGATTGCCATCGACCCCGACAAAGCCGAGCGCATGCTGCTGGATTTGGCGCAGCTGTTTCGTGCGGTGCTCAAGCAGGATGACAGCCTGATTTTGCTGCAAGATGAGATTGAGCTGGGCAAGCGTTATTTGGATATCGAGCAGGTGCGTCTAGGTGAGCGCATGCGCGTGTACTGGCATGTGCCTAAGCCGCTGCCTGCCATCAAAGTGCCGCAGCTGTTGTTGCAGCCCTTGCTGGAAAACGCGGTCTATCACGGCATTGCGCCTAGCGTTGAGGGTGGCCAGATCGACATCGACTTGCACGAAGAAAAACAACAGTGGCGGCTGGAAATTCGTAACACTAAGGTGGCCAGCGGCACGACGGGTGGCAATCGCATTGCTCAGGCCAACATTGCCGCGCGCCTAGAGGCGCTAGGCCAAGGTGCGCGTTTGCAGATCGACGAAAGCGCGGCACAATACCGCGTACAGCTGTGGCTACCCAAGGACTAACAACATGGCAATAGACGTACTTTTGGTGGATGACGAGCCCTTGGCGCGCGAGCGTCTCAAGCGCTTATTAGTCGAGCACAAGGACTTTCATTTGGCGGGCGAAGCGGCTCATGGCGAGGCGGCGTTGGATTGGCTGCGCTTAAACCGTGTGCAGCTGGTGCTTTTGGATATTCAAATGCCAGGCAAAACGGGGCTTGAGGTGGCCGCAGCCATTCAAGAACTGCCCAAGCCGCCGCAAGTGATTTTTTGCACCGCCTACGACGAGCACGCACTGGCGGCCTTTCGTGTTAAAGCCTTGGATTATTTGCTCAAGCCTGTGCGCCCCGAAGACTTGGCCGCCGCCTTAGCGCGTGTAAAAGACTGGATCGCCAAAACCGAGCCAGTCAGCACCGTCCCCGCCAAACAGTACATCAGCACACAAGGCCATCGCGGTATGGAGCGCATCGCGGTGGATCAGATTTTGGCTTGCCTAGCCGAGCAAAAGTACGTCAGCGTGCTGCATAAAGGCGGCGAAATCCTGATTGACGATTCCCTGAAGCAGTTGGAAGAGCAGTTCCCCGAAGTCTTTGTGCGTGCGCACCGCAATGCGTTGGTGGCCAAGGATAAAATCCAACGCCTTGAGGCTCTTGGCTCAGGTGGTCATCAGCTGATTCTAGAAGGGCTAAGCCAGCCCATTCCCGTTAGCCGTCGCCAGTTGGCCGAAATCAAACAAGCTATCAAAGAGCCATAGTTTGGCGATGCCAGCTAAGTACAAGGCTGGTATGATATCCGCCTTATTTTTGACTGCTAAGGCACACACTATGTCGGTAAGCACCCTGCGTATTGCCACACGCAAAAGCCCTTTGGCTCTGTGGCAAGCGGAACACATCAAAGCGCGCTTGCAAGCGCTGCATCCTGCACTTGCCATTGAGCTGATTACCTTCACCACTCAAGGCGACAAAATCCTCGACACGCCGCTGTCCAAAATTGGCGGCAAAGGTTTGTTTGTTAAAGAGCTGGAGGCCGCCATGCTCGATGGCCGCGCCGATATCGCCGTGCATTCTATGAAAGACGTGCCAATGGAGTTTCCTGAGGGGTTGGAGCTTGGCGTGATTTGCACCCGTGAAAACGCCCAAGACGCCTTTGTGTCGAACAAGTACCAAAGCTTAAACGACCTGCCTCATGGCGCGGTGGTGGGCACATCCAGCCTGCGTCGCCAGTGCCAAATTCAACAGCTGCGCCCCGATCTGGTCATCGAAAGCCTGCGCGGCAACGTGCAAACGCGCTTGAAAAAGCTCGACGAAGGCCAATACGACGCCATCATTTTGGCCGCCGCCGGCCTGATTCGTATGGAGCTTAGCGACCGCATTGCCAGCTTTATCCCCATCGAGCAATCCTTGCCCGCAGGTGGCCAAGGCGCACTGGGCATTGAATGGCGAGTTGGCGACAGCGCCATTCACGAGCTTATTAAACCCTTGCACGACGCCGATACCGCCGCCTGCGTGCTGGCCGAGCGTGCGTTAAACCGCCGCTTACAGGGTGGCTGCCAAGTACCTATTGCTGCTTACGCGCAGCTGCAACAAGGTCAGCTGCATCTGTGCGGCCTAGTGGGCAGTGTCGATGGTAAGACCTTGCTGCGTACCACCCAGCAAGGGGCAGCGAAAGATGCCGAAGCCATTGGCATAGCAGGCGCAGAAGCGTTGTTGGCTCAGGGTGCGGGCGCGATTTTAACCGCCGTGTACGGCTTTGAAGTGAAATAACGAGCTAAGGGGCTGGGCAAGATGAACATCATTGTGACGCGCCCAACACTGCAAGCCGCACCTTTGATTGCCGCACTGACGGCGCTTGGGCATCAGGTGCAGGCCATGCCTTTGATGCACATTGAACCCTTGCCCGACGACAGCCACACCGCAACACTGCGCAGCCTGATTCAAAATCTTGATCATTACAGCGCTGTGGTGGTAGTCAGCATGAACGCCGCCGATGCGGGCCT
>JAYRHO010000386.1:0-1507 GCA_041907245.1 Saccharospirillaceae bacterium | reverse complement strand
CGCGCAATACGCCCCCCCTTAATATGCGCACCGCGTTGAGGCAAGAGGGCAGAAACGACTGCCAGCAAGTTGTCACAATGCTTTACCCAGAAATCGGTAACGCATTGAATTTGCTAAGTAATTTTTCTTTTGCTAAGATGACGGGCACTGGAGCTTGCATATTTTCAAGCTTCGGTTCTGAGGCAGAAGCCAATCGTGTTTCTGACCAGTTACCGGCTGATTATGTGACCTTTGTGGCACAGGGTGTAAATAACTCACCCACACACAAGGTATTATTCAGACCGTCTTGATGCTGGGGCGTCGCCAAGTGGTAAGGCAGCGGGTTTTGATCCCGCCATCCGTAGGTTCGAGTCCTTCCGCCCCAGCCAATTTCTTTTGTACTTTCCTAAAATTTGCATAAACCAAGGGGCATTTATGTCTAAGTTGGTCGTTTTTTCCGGTAACGCTAACCCAGAACTGGCAAAACTGATTGCTAGCCGTTTAGACATCCCTCTTGGCGAGGCCGTCGTGGGCAAATTCAGCGATGGCGAGATCACCATCGAAATTCAAGAAAACGTGCGCGGTAAAGACGTTTTCATTTTGCAGCCCACCTGCGCTCCCACCAACGACAACCTGATGGAAATCCTGCTGATGGCCGACTGCTTACGCCGCGCCTCTGCCAGCCGTATTACCGCCGTTGTTCCCTATTTTGGCTATGCCCGCCAAGACCGTCGTCCTCGCTCTGCTCGTGTGCCCATCAGCGCCCGCGCCATTGCCGACATGATGACAGGCGCTGGCATCGACCGCGTTCTGACCGTAGACCTGCACGCCGATCAAATCCAAGGCTTTTTCAGCGTTCCTGTGGATAACGTTTATGGCTCACCCTTGCTGGTCGATGACATCGAACGCCAACACTTTGAAAACGCCATAGTGGTATCGCCTGATATCGGTGGCGTGGTACGCGCTCGTGCTTTTGCTAAAGCCTTGAACATAGACCTAGCCATCATCGACAAACGCCGCCCCAAACCCAACGTCTCAGAAGTGATGAACATCATCGGTGACGTCAACGGCCGCACCTGTATTTTGGTTGACGACATGGTCGATACCGCAGGCACTTTATGCCAAGCCGCCGCCGCACTGAAAAAATTTGGTGCGAAAAAAGTTGTGGCTTACTGCACCCACGCGGTACTATCCGGCCCCGCCATCGACCGCATCACCAATGCCGAGATCGATGAAGTGGTGGTCACCGATACCATTCCGCTGTCGGAAGCGGGCAAAGCTTGTAAGAAAGTTCGCCAATTAACCATCGCAGGCATGCTGGCCGAAGCCATTCGCCGCGTGAACAACGAAGAATCCATTAGCGCCATGTTCCGCTAACGGTTTCGATAAAGTTTTTTTCGGTGGGCCTTGCTGGTCGCAAGCAAGGCTCATTTTTTAACCCCCAATGAGGAAATATCATGTCTGAGTTCATCCTAAATGCAGTAGTTCGCAACGACGAAGGGAAAGGTGCGAGCCGCCGCCTGCGTCG
>JAYRHO010000385.1:0-6152 GCA_041907245.1 Saccharospirillaceae bacterium | reverse complement strand
TGTGTTTAAGCTCAGGAATAATGTCAGCGACCAATTTTTTATCATCCAGCTTGCCTTCGGCAATTAAAATCTCCGCCGCCAACCCTGTTAACAATTTGGTCATGGACATGGCCGCGTGCTGGCCGATTTCACTCAAGCAGCCCGAATAATACTCATAAACAATTTTGCCTTTATGCAGCACGATTAGGCCGTCGGTGTAATTGGCGGCCAACGAATCTTTAAAGCTCATGGGCTGATCTTTGCCTAGCGGCAAAAAGCTAAGGGCGTCGATATTTTTATCTAAGGCATAAACCCAAGGCACGCTTGCGCCAAGGCCGCGACTGATGGCTTTGGTGGGCATCAGCTCACGCATGTGACACACCGACCAACGCATTTTCGGAAAGCTAAAGAAATTGCTATCAGGCTGCATAATTTGCTTATCCGCTGACGGAGGAAAACCCTGCATCCAGCCAAGCGCGCGGGGGTCGGATGCCTCGGCATTTAATTGCGCCAAGTAGGCAGGCTTAGGCTCCATAATGCTGTTAAAGCTAATTTTTTCATGTTGCTCTCCTTGTGTTTACTTCTCTCGCAGGTACTCAGGCACAAAGGAGAAGTACACGCCTGTGCCACCTTCGTCGCGTCTTTGTACTTTGGCTTTGCCGTGCAGTTGGTGGCTGCGTTCTTGGATGATGGCCATGCCGTAGTGGTTGAGCTTTTCGGGGTTGGTGTTGATGCCGATGCCGTTGTCTTCGATGCTGAGGTTGATGCTGTTGTCGGTTTGTTTTTTCAGCGATACCAATACGCTGCTGCCGTGTGAGTGGTGGATGGCGTTTTGAATGGATTCACGAATAATTTGCAGCAAATGAATTTCTTCTTGCGGGGTTAGGGGCACGTTCATGATCTGGTAGTCCAGAGTGATGGCCATGCTGGTTTGTTCTTTGTATTGGCTGATGGTGTTGGCTAGGGCTTCGCTTAGGCCGCGTCCGTCGATTTTTAGGCGGAAGGTGGTGAGCAGTTCGCGCAGTTGGCGGTAGGCGGAGTCCAGCCCTTGTTTGAGCTCGGCGGAGACATCCATCATCACCTCGTAATTGTTGGTGCCGATGGCGCGATTTAAACGAGTCACCTGAATTTTTAAATAAGAGAGCGCTTGCGCTAACGAGTCGTGCAATTCACGGGCGATGACGTTGCGCTCGGAAATTAAGGTAATGCGGCGAATGTTTTCTTCTTCGCTTTGTAGGTTTAGGGCAATGGCAATTAGACTGGCTACGGATTGCAGTAAGTTTTCTTGCCAAGGCTGTAGCTCGTGCTCGGGTTTTTTAATAATGAGCACACCGTAGTCGTGATTTTCACGGGTAACGGGGTAGTGAATGTCGGGGTTGTCTGTGAGCTGGCCTGTGACGCAGTCGCGGCAGTTACGCGCACGACAAATGGGGTTGCCTTCTTTGCTGCCGTTGATTTGTAAATAGGGAATGTCGCCGCCTTGGGTGAGCAGGCACAGTTCGATGTCGTTTAATTCGGTTACGGCCATCAGTTCGGCAATGATGCTGTCAAAATCGTTTTTGCTAATTTCATGGGCGCTGACGCGACGCGATAAATTGTATAAAAAGCTGAGCGTTTTATTGCTGTTGCGCAGTTCGGCGGTTTTTTCTTCGACTTGTTTTTCCAGCGATTCGTACATGTAGGCAATGGCTTTGCACATGTGTTCAAAGGAGCGCGACAGCACGCCGAGTTCGTCGTTGCCTGCGGGGCTGATGCTGCATGAAAAATCGCCACGGCCAATTTGGCGCGCGGTGCTGGTCAGCTCACTTAACGGCAGAGCGACGCGCAGGTGAATCCAATAAATCACCACGGTCGATAAAATCACGGTGAAGAAAAAGGCAATCACTTGGAAGGTGCGCTGTGAGCGAATGTTGTGTTCGGCATTGTGCTGAATGCCCGTCACTGTGTTGTTTAAGCGCACAATAAAATTGTCGATAAGGGTGATTTTTTCGCTTTGTGCGACTTGCGTGCTGACGAGAATAGGCTCGATGTTGTGCCATTCATTTTCAAGGCTGATAAAAGCATCGCTGAGCTTGGCGTTGTGAATCACATTTAAAATGACGGGGTCTTTGAAGATGCTGGCAATTTGCTCACGGCTTTGGCTTTGCTCAGGTTCGAGCACGGTGCGGTAGCTGAGCATTCGCATGGAGCCAGTTTTGTTGATGGCGTAAGCGTCGTTGTCGGCTTGGTCGGAGAGCCAGTAAGACACCATGATGGTGGAAATGGCCATCATAATGATGGCGCTCATGGCAAGATTGATGCGGGTAATAATGGAGGTTTGCTTATTACTCATGGTGTGGCGGTGGCTCTGTCTGGATAAAGGTGGGTAGTGTAACGCAAAACGTCTGGAACTTTGTCTGTCTTTGCGTATGATGGCGCTTGCTAATAGTTTACTATTGCACTCAAGTATTACGCCTCGATGAGATGAGATAACTATGAATCACCTTTCCCCATCTGCCCCAATCTGGGGGCAAGCATTTCGACCTTTGTTTTTGTTTGCTGCGGCTTTTAGTGCCTTGGCGTTAGCCATTTGGGGCGCAGGTTTTGTGGCGATGCTGTACGGCGCAGCGGTGGCGGGTATTCCGCATTTTGGCCCTGTGTCGGGGACGTTTTGGCACAGCCACGAGATGCTGTTCGGTTTTGCCGCAGCCGTGGTGGCGGGCTTTTTATTAACAGCGGTACAAAACTGGACTGGCCGCCGCGCCACCAATGGCAAGCCCTTATTGATTTTGGCGATGGTATGGCTGGCTGCGCGTGTGCTGATGCTTTTGGGCGACCTCGTACCTTGGTGGTTGACCGCCGCCGTGGATATGACTTTTATGCCGATGGTGGCGTGGTTTTTCTTTAGTTTGCTGTTTCAGGTGCGCCAAACTCACAACTATTTCTTTGCGGTGGTGATGCTGATCATGACGGCCATGAACGGTGTGATGCACTACGGCAACCACATCAACGATCTGTCTTTGGTGTGGTGGGGCGGCCATGCGGTGAGCCTGATGATTGTGCTTTTTATCAGTGTGGTGGCAGGTCGCGTGTTGCCGATGTTCACCGCCAATGGCACAGGTGCACCACGCGTGCCCAATTTAGAGTGGCTGGATAAGGCCGTGCTGGGCAGTACTTGGCTGTTTGTGATGCTCTTTATTTTGCGCCTAGACAGCTTGCTGCCAGGCTGGGCGATGGCGTTGCTGTGTGTGCTGGCGGCCTTCTTTCAGGGCTTCCGTATTTTCCGTTTGCGCCTACGCACCACCTTAAAAACGCCTTTGGTTTGGTCTTTGCACTTGGCCTATTGGTTTATTCCGCTGGGCTTTGTGCTGATGGCGTTGCATTATTTGAATCTGGGCGTGGCCTTTAGTACCGCTTTGCATGCGCTGACCGCAGGCGCTATCGGCGGCATGATTATCGCCATGATTGCGCGCGTGGCTTTGGGGCATTCGGGCCGTCCGCTGATTCCTCACCCGCTGATGAGCTGGGCTTTTGCATCGGTGTTACTGGCCGCTTTGCTGCGCTCGGTGGTTTTGGCCATCGTGCCACAGTGGGCGCTGCCACTTTATGTGCTCTCGGCGCTGCTTTGGGTGGCAGGCTTTGCCATCTATGTGGCGCTTTATACGCAAATAGTAACCACGCCTCGCCCCGATGGCCGTATCGGCTAACGCGGATACAGTTCCTCCGCCTCAGTTCTTGGGGCGGATTTTTTACTTTTCTCGATTAAGTTCTTCAAGTTGCGCCCCTGAACGCGGCCAGAGTTTTGTGCGCTAAACAGCTGCGCATCCAGCTCTTTGAGCGCTTGGCTTAGCTCCGCGTTTGGGCTTTGGCGCATCAGCTCGTGCAGGCTCTGCACGGGTAAGCTCACCCAAGGTAAATCACCGCTTTGTGCGTAGGCTAGGAGGCTTTCACGCATGGCGGGCGCTTGGTTGCCGTTGCAGGCTTGCACAAAGTCTTGCCACAGTGTGCTGCTGTTATTGGGCGCTTTTTCAGCTTTGGTGGCGGTTTTGGGTTTACGCAAAAAAAGGACGAGGTTGAGCCCCACCGACACCAGCAGCAGTGCCGCCAAAACGGCCAGCCACAGCGGGTTGAATGGGCTTGTGCTTGTTATCGCGGCTGCGTTTGTTGGCGCAGCGGGGCTTGCCGTAGCGGCCTCTGGAGCAGGGCTTGGGGCTGCGGCAGGTGCGCCTTTGATGCGAATGCTGTGCGCAGGTAAGGTGGCGTATTCAAGCTGCTGGGTCTGAGTGTTCCACCAAGGCACGCGGATTTCAGGCAGTACCAAGGTTCCGCCTTGCGTTGCCACCAAGGCGGCGGCTTGCACTGAAGTTCCTGTTACGCCTTGCTCGCTTAGGCTGTCTTCTTGCTTGGTTTGATCGGGGTAATAGCGTACGCCGCTTAAGGCGGGCAGCTTAATTTCGGGCAGTTGATTGCCTTGCACGCCTTGTGCTTTGAGCTTGATCGTGCGGGTCACGGCCTCGCCAAGCTGCCAAGTGCTGAGGTCTTGGCTAAAGCTTTCGCTTAGGCTGAGCTGGCTGGCAGGTAGCCATTGGGCGTTCTTGGGGTAATCGGCAGGAATGGCGGCCACATTTAGGCGCAAAGGCTGGCTGGTGGCTTTGACTTCACGACCACGGCTCCAGCGGTCATAGGGGTTGGCTACCGTGGCGGTAAAGCGCTGGCCAGGAATAAACAGCTCGCCTGCGATTTCTGGGAAAATCAAAAAACGTCTTTCGTACACCCCAAAACGACGGCCATTGACCACAGTGGTGTAGTTTTGCACCTCGCCAATGGCTTGCACGCGGGCATCCGTCACCTCCAAGGGGGTGAGCTGGGCATTTTGATGGTTCTCGGCGTAATAAAGCTTTTCAACATAGAGCAGCTGCTCCTGCACCATCAAAGTGTTTTTCGGCTCGATTTGCACATCAAAAAAGAAATCTTTTTCGGTTTGCGCGCGAATGGCCTGCGACAGCGGCAAAACCTCAATTTGAATCGGGCTGGTTTGCGCGCCTGCGTAGTGCAAAGCAGGAATGGTGAACGAGCCTGTTTTAAGCGGCATCAGGCTGATCGTCCATTGTGTGGAGGAAGTCATTTGGCCATTAACGAGGCTCATTTGCTGCGCGCGATTTTGTCCAAGAATACGGAAATCTTTATTGAGCGCGTTGAAATCGGGAGTGCCAAAGGCTTGTTCGTCCAAACGCAACACCAAGGTCAGGCTGTCTTGTTCGTTGATTTGGGTGCGATCGACACTGGCCGTAAAAGTGGCGGCCTGCACCCAAGACGACAGCAAAATAGAACAGAATAACAGTGCACGCAGAGTGGCATTTACCATAACACTTCACCTTGTTCGGTATCGTTTTGATTTTGACGATATTGATATAAAAACTTACGTTGCAATAAATTGCCGGGATTATCGGGCACGCGTTTAAGCCAGCGCTGCATGTTTTCCTGCTCCTCACGGCTTAAGCCTTCGTTTTGCGCATCGGGTAAGGGTTCTACAGCCTGTTGTTTTTGCTCGTTATGGGCATCTTGCTGGGTTTTATCAGGCGGATTTTGCTCGGATTGATTTTGCTCGGACTGATTTTGCTCGGACTGGTTTTTATCAGACGGATTTTGCTCGGGCTGGTTTTGCTCGGACTGGTTTTTATCAGACGGATTTTGCTCGGACTGGTTTTGCTCGGACTGGTTTTTATCAGACGGATTTTGCTCGGACTGGTTTTTGTCGGATTGATTTTGTTCAGACGGATTTTGCTTGGACGGGTTTTTATCCGAAGAATCCGCGTTTTGTTGGTCTTGTTTTTGGCTATCTGAGTTTTGCTGTTTATCTTTGGCGTTTTTATCCGCTTGCTGCTTTTTGCGAGCGTCTTCAACGATTTTTTTATTGCGTATGGCCTGAGGAAAGTTTTTTTGCAGCGCTAAGGCTTGGTCGTAAGCGGCAATGGCGGCATCGAATTGGCCGTTTTGTGCAAGGGCGTTGCCAAGGTTATAGCGATTTTCGGCGGTTTTGGGCAGGGCTTGGTAGTGTTTAATGGCGTCGGCGTAATTGCCAGAACGATAAAAAGCACTGGCGCGCCAAGCGGGGTTTTGAAATTGCTGCGCGGCGCTCGCAGGATTTTTTTCAAACAAAGCCTGAGCACGCTGATCTGGAGTAGAAAAAGCCT